>NZ_JAGKTL010000003.1:300000-497421 GCF_017908595.1 Rhodothermus bifroesti | reverse complement strand
TCCCATGATCCACATGACCTATCGTACCTATGTTCACGTGCGGCTTCGTCCGCTGAAATACCTCCTTCGCCATAGCTGTGCTTTTCTCTTAAGGTTAAAAAAACCGCAAGCTGGCTTTAGGCCGCTGTAGCGCCTGTAGCCGCTGCGATGATTTCGTCGGCAATGTTTTTGGGGACTTCTTCGTAGGTTTCAAACTGCATCGTGTAGATGGCCCGTCCTTGCGTCAGCGAGCGCAGGTCGGTTGAGTAGCCAAACATCTCGGCAAGGGGCACTAGGGCCCGCACCACCTGGGCATCTTGCCGTTGCGACATACTCAAAATCCGCCCTCGACGGCTATTCAGATCGCCAATCACTTCTCCTAAATACTCTTCCGGCGTGACGACCTCCACCAGCATGATCGGCTCCTTAAGTACCGGATCGGCCCGACGGGCAGCATGCCGGAAAGCCATGCGCCCGGCAATCTCAAACGAAAGCGCGTCGGAGTCGACCGGGTGCGTCTTGCCATCGTAGAGCCGCGCCCGCACACCTTCAACCGGATAACCTGCCAACGGCCCCCGGTTCATCGCCTCACGGATGCCTTTTTCAACCGCTGGAATAAACTCCCGCGGGATGACACCGCCGTGAATGTCGTTGATAAACTCAAGTCCTGTCCCGCTTTCATTAGGACCAAATTCAATATAGACCTCTGCAAACTGGCCGCGGCCACCGGTTTGCTTTTTATGCACATAATGCTCTTGCACCACTGCCCGGATAGCCTCCCGATAGGCAACCTGCGGCCGCCCCACGTTGGCCTCAACCTTAAACTCACGCCGGAGTCGGTCAACGATAATCTCAAGATGCAACTCGCCCATGCCGGCAATGAGCGTCTGGCCCGTCTCGGGATCAACCGACACCCGAAACGTGGGGTCCTCCTCGGCCAACTTCTGCAGGCCATTGGCAAGCTTATCGCTATCGGCTTTGGTCTTGGGCTCAATGGCGATCCGGATAACCGGCTCTGGGAAATCCATCCTCTCGAGCTGGATTGGATGGTCCGGATCGCAAAGCGTGTCGCCTGTGCGCACTTCCTTAAGCCCTACCGCAGCCGCAATATCCCCGGCCATAACTTCGTCAACATCCTCGCGGTGGTTGGCGTGCATAAACAGCAATCGGCCAATACGCTCCCGCTTGCCGGTTGTGGTGTTCAGCACCTGCTGACCTTTGGTCAGTTTTCCACTATAAACCCGGAAGAACGTCAGCTTACCAACGTACGGGTCCGTCATGATCTTAAAGGCCAAGGCGCTAAAGGGCTCATCAATGCTGGGATGGCGCTCCAGCTCTTCTTGCGTTTCGGGATGATGCCCTTTAATGGCCGGAATGTCAACCGGCGAGGGGAGATAGTCGAGCACGCCGTCCAACAACCGCTGCACGCCTTTATTTTTAAAGGCACTGCCGCAGAAAACCGGCGTAATGTCGAGCTTCAGCGTAGCCTTGCGGATGGTCGCCCGAATCTCATCAGGTGTGATCGGCTCCCCTTCAAGGTATTTCATCAGGAGCTCATCGTTGTGCTCCGCAATGGCTTCCAGCATCAAAATCCGCCAGTGCCGGGCTTCTTTCTTCAGATCTTCGGGGATTTCGATCTCATCCCACGTAGCACCCTGCGTCTCATCGTGCCAGATGATTGCCTTGTCGAGCACCAGGTCGATTACGCCCCGAAACATCTCACCCGTGCCGATCGGAATTTGCACCGGCACCGGATTGGCCTTCAGCCGCTCCCGCATCTGTTCGATGGTGCCCTCAAAGTTGGCACCCGCACGGTCCATCTTGTTGATGAAGGCAATGCGGGGCACGTTGTATTTGTTGGCCTGGCGCCAGACCGTCTCCGATTGGGGTTCAACACCCCCAACAGCACAAAAAAGTGCTACAGCACCATCCAACACGCGCAGCGAGCGCTCTACCTCGACGGTAAAATCGACGTGACCCGGCGTGTCAATGATATTGATCCGATGCACCGGCCGGTCTTTTTTAGACCCAGACCAGAAGCAGGTCGTGGCCGCAGCTGTAATCGTGATGCCACGCTCCTTTTCCTGCTCCATCCAGTCCATGGTCGCCGCTCCTTCATGCACCTCACCAATGCGGTGCACCCGGCCCGTGTAAAAGAGGATCCGCTCTGTCGTGGTCGTCTTACCGGCATCAATATGCGCCATGATGCCGATGTTGCGGATCCGCTCTAGAGGTATATCGTGATATCTAAGTTCCATTGTTGACCTAAACAGATTTCAACCCCACAATCCAATCCTTAAAAGCGGAAGTGGGCAAAGGCCCGGTTGGCTTCCGCCATACGGTGCATGTCGTCCTTCTTTTTGATCGCCCCCCCTTCACCACGCGCCGCAGCCATAAGCTCATGGGCCAGACGAATAGCCATGCTCTTGTCTTTACGGGCACGCGCACTCTGAATAATCCAGCGGAACGCCAACGAGATGCGCCGCTCTGGACGCACCTCCATGGGCACCTGGTAGGTAGCACCCCCTACCCGCCGACTACGCACCTCTAACAACGGTGCCGCATTGTTTACTGCCCGCTTAAAGACGTCAATGCCCGGCTCGCCCATGCGCTCCTCAACCAACTGAAACGCCTCGTAAACGATGCGCTGCGCAAGGCTTTTTTTGCCATTGCGCATCACATAGTTAATAAAACGCGCTACCAACTCGTCGTTGTATATCGGATCAGGCGCAACCGGTCGCCGTTCAGCTCGCTTTCTACGCATAGTCTAAAACTTACCCGTACCTAAAACGACATCGCCCACGGCGATGACTCAGTGGACTTATTTCTTAGGCCGCTTGGTACCATACTTGGAACGCGACTTGCGCCGGTCGGTTACCCCTGCCGCGTCCAAAGCACCACGCACAATGTGGTACTTCACTCCCGGCAGGTCCTTCACACGACCACCGCGCACCAACACAATCGAGTGCTCCTGCAAATTGTGCCCCTCCCCAGGAATATAGGCAATCACCTCCTCTCCATTGGTCAAACGCACCTTGGCTACCTTCCGAAGCGCAGAGTTCGGCTTTTTCGGCGTGGTCGTATACACACGCGTGCATACCCCCCGACGCTGCGGACACCCATGCAGGGCAACCGACTTGGACTTTCTAATTTTGGGCTTACGCCCCAGCCGAATTAGCTGCTGTATTGTTGGCACGGCTCCTTAATCGTTTGTGCAACAACGTAGCTTTGTAATATACACTGTCTTTAGCACTTTGATCAAACCACACCCCTCCTCTTCCCCCATTCTTGGCCATTTCTCCACTAAAATCTCCTATAACAGGCGATTTTAGCTGATCTACTGATATAGACTAGTAGATCATTCTATAAAGGGATTCCCCCCCAACCCACAAAGGGGATCGTCAAGCTTCTGGTGCCTGCCGGCCTGAGCTTGACAGTGAAGCGGACGGTTCAACGGATGAAGCAGCTGAGGGTTCGTCGCTTTGCAAATCTTTCACTACCGCTTCTGCTTCCTGGCCATTTGCTGCCAGGTAGTCGCCATAAGGCCGTGGACCCAAGATTTCGATAAGATCCCGCGGACCAAGAACCTCCTTTTCTAACAAGCGCCGGGCTAAAGCCTCAAGCTGCTCCCGTTTTTCTTCGAGGAGCTTACGAGCGCGCTCACGGACTTCTTGAATAATCCGGCGCACTTCTTCATCAATCAGACGGGCTGTTTCCTCAGAGTACGGCTTGCCAAAGAAGGCCTGCTCTCCATAGTCACCCGAAAGGTTAAAGCTGACGTAGCCTACACGCTCGCTCATGCCGTAATCAACCACCATTGCATAGGCCATCTTGGTAATGCGCTCTAAATCATTTTGCGCTCCTGTCGAAATGCGACCAAAAACGATCTCCTCGGCCACCCGACCACCAATGGCCATCGTCATGCGGTCCAGCAAGGCCTCCTTGGTATACAGGTAGCGCTCCTCTGGCAGGTATTGGGCATAACCCAAAGCAGCTAACCCACGTGGCACAATGGAGACTTTGACTACAGGATCGGTGTACTGCAAAAACCAACCCACAATAGCATGCCCCGCCTCATGGTAGGCCACAATCTCGCGCTCTTCGGGCGAAATAATTTTGTTTTTCTTTTCTAGGCCCGCAATAACGCGATCAATCGCCTGCTCAAAGTCTTCCATTTCAACAGCCTCTTTGCCACGCCGCGCCGCCAGTAAAGCAGCTTCGTTGCAGACGTTGGCAATTTCAGCGCCCGCAAAGCCCGGTGTCTGGCCCGCCAGCACTTCTAGGTCCACATCTTTACCCAAGATCAAATCGCGCGTGTGCACCTTGAAGATCTCTAGACGCTCCCGCCGATCAGGCTTATCGATCAGAATCTGCCGGTCGAAGCGCCCCGGCCGCAGCAGTGCCGGATCAAGCACGTCAGGCCGGTTTGTGGCGGCCATAATGATCACACCTTTATCGGTGTTAAAGCCGTCCATCTCGACCAGAAGCTGATTGAGCGTGTTTTCCCGCTCATCGTTGGCCCCCATCATGATGCCACGACCACGCAACCGTCCCACCGCATCAATTTCATCAATAAAAATGATGCATGGCGCCTTTTCTTTGGCTTGGCGGAACAGGTCGCGCACGCGCGCAGCTCCAACCCCGACAAACATCTCCACAAAATCGCTTCCCGAGATGGAAAAGAACGGCACACCTGCCTCACCAGCCACCGCCTTGGCCAAGAGCGTCTTGCCTGTACCTGGCGGACCGACCAGCAACACCCCCTTAGGCAGCTTACCCCCTAGCCGGGTAAACTTTTTGGGATTCTTAAGAAACTCAACGATTTCCGCTACCTCTTCTTTGGCTTCATCCAAACCGGCTACGTCCTTAAATGTGACCCGGTGCTCTCCCATCGCATCATAGAGAATTGCCCGGTTTTTGCCAATGTTGAGCACCTGGGAACTGGGGTTCATGCGACGCAGCAGAAACACCCAAAGCGCAATGATCAAAATTAACGGGAAAATCCAGGTAAGCAGACCCCCAAACCAGTTCTCTTCGATGCGCGCACTAAACTGCACAATCGGGCGGCCTTCGGCCTGGGCCTGTTCATTATAGGCCAGCAAGAAACTCGTTAAATCGTGATCTGCCGGCTTGGTTGTGGTAAAGCGCCGCAATAGTTCCGCAGACTGCGGGCTCCGCAGCAGATCAGTCCGGCGGGGAGGAATCGGCACTTTACCTTCGCGAACCGCTGCTTCTGTAAAGCGCCCTTGAATACGGGTATCGTTGATGATTTCAACCCGCTCGACGTAGCCCTGCTGCACATAGGCTAAAAATTGGCTGTATTCCAGCGAATTGGTGTCGGTGCTACTCCAAAACAAGAAAAAGTGCACCAGCAAGGCCAAAAAAATGGCCAAGTAGATCCATACCGAAAACCGGGGACGCCGCTCGGGCAAACGAGGCCCCTCATCCCCCGGCGCGTCTCTTCGCCGCAATTCTAAGCTGTCGCGCTCTTTTTGCGACATGCGTTCCATCATCAAAAAGTTCAAAAGAATACTTTAAACTACTTCCCCGCCTTGTCCCAATGGACAGGCTTGCCTTGAGCCAAACCGTTTAGATTTTACTTTAGTTCCTGCTTTCGGGAGGCTCTAGGCGGAAAGGTCGGGCTGCAGCTTGCAAAACCGGGTGGAGCTGTTCCAAAGCAGCCTGAGCAGCCTGAGCACTGGGATAACGTCCTAAAATGAGCCGATAGTGCATGCGTCCTTCATGCTGAAACGGACGCACATCGATCACAGCGCCACCGGTCAAGGGCCGGTACTGCTGCAAGACTTGTCCTACTTCATTGGCGTCTTCAGTTTCTAAGAGCAAGATGGTCCAGACTTCTTGAGATGGCCGAGGTTCTTGCTGCGCAAACCCAGGCTCTTGCAGCCGTGCACGTGGCCCTCTGGGCGAAGCGACTTGAGCTGAATCCGATGGGCTTGCAGCAACCGACGGTGGCTGCAGGACCGCAAGCACGCGCTGCGCCTGCTTGGCCTCTGGACTTTGAGGATAGCGCTCCGTAAGGTAGGCATAGAGCTGAGCAAGCGTAGGTCGCAAGTTGCTAGAGGTCACGTGCGCCATGGCCACCGTATCGACGGCAACGGCCGCTGCGGCTTGCACCGAAGCAGCTGTGTCGGCCACCGGTCTGGCCGATGCTGCAAGCAGTCGCGCTGCAAGTGCAGCAGGTACCGGAACAGGGAAGCGACTAGAGTCGCTTAGGGCATGGCCGTCCAACAGGTCTTTCCATACGTAACCCGTAGCCAGCAAGGCACGGGGCGCAACGGGGGTGTTTTCGTAGTGCACAGCAAGCTCAAGCAAGCGCTGCAGGGCCTCGTGATGACGTCCTGCCCGCCAGGCAGCAACGGCATGGGCGTAAGCGGCTTCGGCCAAGTTCAGCGTGTCCGGCGCATTCTGCGTTGCCGAGGGCGCTTGGCCCAGCTGCACGCGCAGCTGACTGGCAAGCGCTGTGGTCGGATAGCGTTGCAGCAACGTCTCGAGGAGCGCCTGGGCAGCCAGCGTGTCCCCTAGAGCGCGCTGCACTTCCGCCAGCGCATAGTAGGCCCGCTGCGCAACGGGCTGATCGGCATCTTCGAGGATTACCAAGCGATACCAGTAAGCCGCTGAATCCGGCTGATGCATAGACAAAAACAGCACGTTGCCCAGCTCGTAGCGCAACTGCGCGCGTTCAGCCACAAGCCGTGCCCGCTGCACGGCATCGCGTGGAACATCTGACACGTCCACCAAAGGCAAGGCAATCTCGGCATCGTCTTCCCAGGTCTCTGCTGCAGCACCTTGGGCAGCAGGATCGGAAGACGCAGCACTCCGCAAAGCAGCCAAGCGCCGCCAGTTGGGAAGCAACGGACGCCGCCCCCAGCGCTCAAAGAAACGCGAACGGTTTTCTTGCACGCGGATAGGATCGCGGTGAAACAAAAAGCCGGCCTCGCCTGTAGCTGCAGCGGCCTCAACGACCTCTTGCCCTGGCAGGGAAGGCGCAGACTGCCCCTGCAAAAAGCGTTGCTCTAACGCACGCTGACCCGCAGCACGGCGCTGCGCTTCCAGCTCTTGGGCGCGGCGACGGCGCAGCTCCAAGACAAAAGCAGCAAAGGCTTCTTCATCGAGACTCCCTAAATACAGCAGCGAATCCAGCCGGTGGATTTCTTGGCGCACGCGGCGAAACTGTCCAAATACGCGCGCCAACTCGGCAGCGTCTGAGAGCGCAAACGGCGTCGGCGTAACTTCAGCAGCTGCACGCGACGGCTGCGTAGCTGGTCGAAGCGCTGCCGCTGCCGTGTCGAAATAGGCCGCTGCCCGCTCGTAGTCCAGAAATGCGTCTCGATAGAGCTCACCCAAAGCATAGTATATGCGTCCACGGACGCGACTTGCATCGGCAAGGTTGCCGTAAAGCAGCGCTTCGTAAAGCGTACGCGCCGTCTCGGCCTCTCCCATAGCCTGGTAAATACGCGCGCGCAGGTAGTAGAGCTCTCCCTGCCGTGCGAAATGTTTGTCATCACGCAGCATTTGGCTCAGGCTGCGCAGCGCTGCTGCAGCATCCAGGTGCAGCCCCTGAATCCGAAGGGCATGCCAGGCCGCAGCATAGCCTAGCTCGTAGTTAGGCCGATAGCGACGCACACGATCAAAAGCACGATAGGCACAGGCATAATCGCGCAGCGTCTCGCATATCTGCCCCAGCAAAAAATATCCCCGCGCACCCAACTCCCGATCTGGAACGCGCTCAAGACCAGCTTCTAGCGCCTGGCGCGCAGCTTCCCAACGCCGCTGCTGCACATACACCTCGGCCTCCAACAGCTTAAAACGCGACTGCCAAGCCGCAGGCAGTCCTTCTCGGGCTAACGTCTCTTGCAAAACCGCCTGCGCTTCATCATGCGAGCGGGCAGCCAAAAGCGCCCGGCCAAGCCAAAGCCGTGCTTCCAGCTCATAAGCCCGGCTTAGAGCCATCACTTCCCGAAATTTTTGGGCAGCTCCGGCATAATTACCCATGTAGTAATACGACTGGCCAATCAGCATCAACGCATCGTCCGCCCACTTCGAGCGTGGATGCTCCCGAAGCACGTTCGCACTCTTATCAATGGCCTTGTTAAAGGGGGTCACATTACTAGGCCGCGCTGGCGGACCAAACAACGAGAGGTACGTCGTCCCATCGATGGGTTCAGCCTGCTGGCGCTCTAGCGCCCGCCGCCCTTCCTCAAACGATCGACGGGCATTGTAAAACGTGTTGTAGTAAGCCCGAAAATTTTCGACCTGCTGCCCTAAAAACGAACTAGAGCCGCATCCAGCAAGCAGCCAGAGTACACCTATGCTAAGCACCCCAAAACCAATCGGGCGCAGCACGCTAAGCAGTGCGCATTGTAGCGAAAGCCGAGGCATTTACATCTGCGCAAGCAGACCGTTGCTTCCCAAACGCCACGACGCAGCATTGGTTCAATCGCCACCCTCCCTACAAGACGCCCACCATAGACCGGCTCCGTAACTACAGCAAGGGAGGTCCAGACCTCTTCATTGATCAAGGCCCGAACCTCCCTGTCAATATCCGCAAGCGTGCGACCACGAGCCCTAAAAGCACGCTCAAGCCTAAAGCGAGCCTCCTCTACGAAGTCTCTAAGCGACCTGAAAGCTTCTTCTCGATATCCTGGCTCCACTTGTAAACCAGAGCCAAGTCCTCCTCCGACTCCAAGATCTCCTCTTGGATCATCTCTAAGGCTAGGAGCAGTGGCTGTAAGGAGAGCTCTTCCCAGTCCTCGTTGTAAATCTTCACCTCGGGCTCGATCACCGGCTTCCAGTCCTTGTCGTAAAACACCTTCAGCACCACGCGATCCCCCGAGCTCTCCGAGGAATCCACCCGGGCGTTCGGGAAGAAATAGTAAGTCATCGCTGCGCTCCTCGTAAGCTCCTCCGAAGCCACCTCCAAAAGCGCTAGCTTCCATGGCTCGTCCTGGCGACTGGCCGCCTTGCGCAATTCTTCCCCTGAGATACTCAAGCTCTGAGCGGGCTCTGGCTGCGTCCTCTGGGGAAACGTAATCCCCGAACTCGCCTGAGAGCGCAGTTTGGAGATAATATTGCCTGAGAAGAATTGCACTTCTAGCCGCATTCGCCAAGGGTTGGGCTGATACCAGCCCCGGTTCATTGTCGGGGGACGCAAGAGAATCGATGAAATCGGGATAAGCATCTTCACTCACCTCCTGGTTAAATTCTATAAGCCCTTCAGTTTGTTTATAGATTATCGGAACAATTGTTCTTTTCTCCAGGGTCTCAAGACCTAATCAAGTGGTTTGTGCTTCAAAGCAGGGGCTGCATGTAGCTTCTTTAGGAGAGGATTTAGATGCCAGATGCAGCTAAGCTACCTCCTTTGTGGGCTTTTCGGGACGTAAGCGCCTATGGGCTGCGGTGGGTGCATCGTGCTGCCCTTCACCTAGCCCCTACGCGGCTACGTCCAGTGCATGTCACGTTGCTGTTTTTGGTTACGGGGCTACTCTCGGCCAAGCTGGCTGCGCAGAACCGTCGCCGTGCTGAACGTACAGCTGCTGTGCTACTTATCCTCAAGCACCTACTTGATGGCCTCGACGGTGCACTGGCGCGCTTGCAGCGGCCTTCGCGTATGGGTCGTTATTTGGATTCTGTTGCCGATTTTATGGTCAGTGCGGCTCTGTTTGGGGCTTTTGCGCGACGACGCGGTGGTCGAGGCCGCGATTGGCTTGGGGGTGGGCTTGGACTTTTAGCCCATCTGTTGCAGGTATCGGTCTACAACTATTACTATGTACTTTATCGGCATCGTCGAGGTGGCGAAGCGACCAGCCTACTGGATGAACGAAAAGCGCGGCCTTATCCTTGGGATCCGCCGGGCCTGACCCCTCTCTTGCATCGGGTGTATTTATGTCTTTACGGCTGGCAAGACCGCCTCATAGCCTGCTTGGACAGGGTGCTTACGACTGCTGCCATACCACCTTTACCTTCCCGCACCTTTATGACCGCGCTTTCGTCGCTAGGTTTAGGGGCTCAGCTGGCTGTTATGGCCACTTTTATGGCTTTAGGCCAGACGGCACGTCTACCTTTTATGTTTATTGGGCCTTATTTAGCCTGGACGGCGCTGCTTTTGGGCTGGCGGCGGCGCGAAGCTCGTTGTCACGCGCTTATTCAATCCGGCTGACATGCACCATGTTGGTTCGCCCTTTGGCAGGCAGCGGCATGCCGGCCGTAATCACAACCAAGTCCCCAGAGGCAACCAGTCCGTGCTCTCGCAACAGGCGGTGGACCAGCTGCACGCCTTGGTCGGTGTCTCGTTGGAAGGGGATGGCAAAGGCTTTGGTCCCCCAGAGCAATCCTAACTGTGTTGCTACGCGGGGGTTATCGGTAAAGGCATAGACGGGCACCGAAGGTCGGTGGCGGGCAATCCTACGCGCCGTGTTGCCCGTAGCCGTTAGGCAGGCAATGGCTACAGCGCCGACCTGCTCGGCCAACTGGCAAGCCGTATAGCCAATGGCTTCGGTCACCGCCTCCGCAGTTTCCGTTGCACTTCGGGGCGTCATTAGCCAACGTCCTTCGGACTCATGCACCTCGCGGCGGAAGCGTTCGGCCTGGCGGATGATTTCGTCCATGACCTGCACAACCCGGACTGGATACTTGCCTGAAGCCGTTTCAGCCGAAAGCATCAGCGCATCGCTACCATCGAGCACAGCATTCGCTACATCGCTGGCTTCAGCCCGTGTTGGTCGGGGATTGTCGATCATGCTTTCGAGCATCTGTGTCGCTGTAATGACCGGCTTAGCCGCTGCCAGACATTTGCGAATGATGCGTTTCTGCACGGCAGGTACCTGCGCTAGCGGCATTTCTATGCCCAGATCCCCTCGCGCGACCATGATGCCATCAGCCTGAGCGAGAATTTGGTCGATTTTAGCAACGGCTTCAGGTTTTTCAATCTTTGCAATAACGCCAACCTGCTTGCCCGAGTCGCGCACGCGGCGTATAAGATCGGCTACGTCGGCTTCACTACGTACAAAGGAAAGCGCGATGAGGTCTACCTCCATACGCAGGCCGAAGTCCAAGTCACGCAAGTCCTTTTCAGTAAGCGAAGGGCTGGAGTGGCGAATATGCGGCAGGTTCACGCCTTTGCGCGAGCGCAACGGTCCACCGACCACCACCTCAGTGATTACGTCCTCATCGCTTACAGCCACCACTGCCAGTTCAAGGAGTCCATCGTCGAGCAAAATGCGTCCCCCTACCTCGACGTCCTGGGCCAGTGTCGGATAGTTGATGTAAATGCGGCTGCGGCCGTCAGCGCGCTCAGCGCGACTGGTAAGCACCAAACGCTGGCCTTCGTGCACCAGCACCCCGCCCCCTTCGACGTCTCCAATCCGAATTTTGGGTCCTTGCAGGTCTTGCAAAATGGCCACTTCACGCCCAAGCTTTTGGGCTTCTTCCCGAACAATTTCGATGCGTTGCCGGTGCTCTTCGTGCGTGCCGTGAGAAAAATTCAGCCGGGCAACATCCATCCCGGCTTGAATGAGTTTGCGAATCGTTTCCCGATCCGAAGAAGAAGGGCCCAGCGTACAGACGATCTTCGTGCAGCGATCCATATCTAACGCGTATGCTCTGCGACCTATAGGTGCAAGCAAAGCTACGATAGAACAGGGCGTAGGTTCAAATGACGTAGCAGGCCGCAAAGCGCTTACGCTGCGCACTTTCCAGCCAAATTCAAGGTTTACCTGAAGGTTGCAGACCTAAGCCGCGCCCCATCTCGGCCCGGCGCAGGGCAGAGGAAATCATCATTAGCTCACCCACGTTTTCTAGCGTCAACAATCCAACCAGCTGGCGGTTGTGCACTACGGGGATCGCCTCACAACCGGTTTCTTGCATGCGCAGAAAGGCTTCTTCAAGCATGGCCGTGTCTTCAATCGGCTGGCACGTAGGCAGCATAGCATCACGCACCCGACCTTCACGGCCTTCGCGAGCCAAGGCGCGCAGCAAACTTTTGCGCGTCAGTACCCCAACGATTTGGTTATCTTCCACCACTGGGAAATCCTGCTCTGCGCCTGCCAACAAGGCTTCGACTGCAGCAGCCAGACTGTCGTCGGGATGAAGCACCTGGAAACGCGTCATCATAGCTTGCCGCACCGGAATGCCCTGCGTTAACGCTCGGAACATGGCCTGCTGGGCTTCCTGCTGCGCACCCACGTAAACAAACAGCGCAATAAACAGCAAAATGGGATTGAAGCTGATCAGTCCTAAAAGCCCAAAAAACACAGCCATCACCTGGCCAACGCTGGCCGCAATCTGCGTAGCCCGCACGTAGTTCAGGTGCAAGGCCAACAGTGCTCGGAGCACACGTCCCCCGTCCATCGGAAAGGCCGGGAGCATGTTAAAGCCCACCAGCATAAGGTTAATCCACATGAGCGAAGTCAAAAAATGGCCTTGGGGCTGCACGAGCGCTTCTGGATCAAAAGAGTTGCCTAAAGCCCATAGCACAAGCGCCAAAAGCGTGGCAATAAGCACGTTGACCGCCGGTCCGGCAATTGCAATCCAGAATTCCTGGATGGGTTCTTCGGGAATGCGCGCTAAGCGCGCTACACCACCAATAGGATATAACGTGATGTCACGCGTGGGCACGCCAAAACGCCGGGCCATAAGGGCATGGCCCAACTCGTGCAACACGACACATCCAAAAACAGCCAGCACCAGGAGAACGCCAGCCATAGCGGCATTCACCCCAACGCCATGGAGCACATAAAAAGCAAAAATGCCCACAATCAACAGGCCAAACGTCCAGTGCAGGTAAATATCGATGCCTGCGATACGGCTAATGCGCAAAGCGCCTTTCATGCAAGAAGGTCTCTAAGGTTAGCGGTTATTTTGGGAGTAGACCTGTTCCGGATTGAACACCAGCCCTTCGGTTTCAACCAGGCGTCCATTTTCCAGCTTGCGATAAAAACAGGAACGATGGCCTGTATGGCAAGCGGCCCCGCCATTTTGCTTGATTTTAAACAAAAGCACGTCTCCGTCGCAGTCGATGCGCACTTCACGCACCTCTTGCGTATGTCCGCTTGTAGCCCCTTTGACCCAGACCTCTTGTCGCGAGCGACTCCAGTACGTCATCAGTCCAGTCTCAAGCGTCTGGCGTAGCGTAGCCTCGTTCATATAGGCCACCATGAGGATTTCTCCGGTCTCGGCATCCTGCGCAATGGCCACCACCAGACCGTTCGCATCGTACTTAACAGCTTGCAGCAAAGCGTTCATTTCCATTGCTCTTTCCTGGGAAAAGAATGCTACTTTAAAGATAGCGGATGCTAGCCGCGTTAATCCATACCTTTGAAGCGGCTGGGTTTTATTTTTCGAAAATGTCTAATCCTGAGATCCGTCTGCAGAGCGCACGTTGTCACCAAAATCAAATCTTGGCTGTTCAGTGGCATGGGACCTGCATAAGAAGCAAACCCTCACGACACCTCCCTTCGAGGGGAATATGTGTCTCGGATTTCTGACGTAGCTGTTTCCTTGGGCGCACCCTCATTGAGATCATGCGCCCGTTGCCCCAAAACCACCTAGCGACTGTGCATCAGCGGCGCGGCGTCAGATGTGAGCGCGTGTTGGACGGCTGGTCATGAAGAAGCGGCTTCTTATCGCTTCAATTGCTTTAAATCCAATTTTGCTCGCACCACTGAATTAAAATCCAGTGCCAACCGAGTATGCAGTCACTCGCTTAAGCCTTCACGACGAGGTCGCCACGGCCCATCCGTGTGCGCGAGCGAGCACCCCTTTACGTTGCCGCACCTCAGCGCTAGCAGCGAAGGCTGTCCCTAGGAAGAGAACGCCGGCATGCAGTTCTGTCGTACGCCGTTACCGGACAATCATCAGCGGCGCTGTCAACACCTCGTGACCTGGCAGCCGCAACCGCACCTGATAGCGCCCACTCGAAAGCCCACCCAGGCTCACCCCAAGAGATTGAACCCCAACACGCTCCACCTGACCACTCCACCGAAAAACAACCCGACCAAGCACATCCACCACCTCTAGGATAACTGGCCCCACCTGCTCGCTAACAAAACGCAGCGTGGCCGCTCCCGCCGAAGGCATGGGAAAAATCCGCAGCTCACCCTGTAGACCATCCTTGAAGCCCCGCGATTCCACCGCCGTTGTTGTCCCCTCGGTATCCAGCAAGAACGCTTCCAAGCGCCCCGTCGCAGCGTTGCCGCCCACGCCCACGATGTAGCGTCCATCAGGCGAGACAGCGTAGGCATACGCCAACACCGAACCGTTGGTCAGCAAGGCGGCGAAGGTCGTGTTCAGATCCTCCATCCCGCCCGAGGCCGTCCAGCGAAAGGCGCGCACTTCAATGCTGGCAGTCTCTGCCACTCCGACCACGACCGAGCCGTCGGCAGAAACGCCATACGCCTCGCTCATAGGGCCACCAAGCGTGCCAATCTCTTGCATCCCCCCCGTGGCGGTCCAGCGAACAGCGCGAGAATCCCCATTGTTGTTTATTCTCGTTCCGATCACGACCGAGCCATCCGCCGAGACACTATATCTACATTGGATGCGGTCGCAAGGTCCTCCTCCAAAAGGACCGATGTCTTGCATCACGCCACCCTCCCAGCGAAAGACGCGCCGCTCACCGCTGGCGTTGGTTGCCGATCCGACCACCACCGAGCCGTCCGCAGAAACGCCATACGCATCGCTTGTAGAGCCACCCAGTGTGCCGAGGTCTTGCATCCCGCCCGATGCCGTCCAACGAAAGGCACGAGATAGACCACTGGCGTTTTCTGCCACTCCGACCACCACCGAGCCGTCGGCAGAAACGCCATACGCCGTGCTCCCATTGCCTCCGAGCGTGCCAAGGTCTTCCATCCCACCCGACTGCGTCCAGCGAAAGGCGCGTATCTGACCACTAGCGTTGTATGCCACCCCGACCGCCACGAAACCGTCAGCAGAAACACCTAACGCCGTGCTCCCATTGCCTCCGAGCGTACCGAGGTCTTCCATCCCACCCGACTGCGTCCAGCGAAAGGCGCGTATCTGACCGCTGGCGCTTTGTGCCCATCCGACCACCACCGAGCCATCTGCAGAAACGCCATGCGCCCAGCTCCCATCGTAGTCCGGCAGCGTACCCAGCCAGGTGAGGCTCTGTGCCTGGAGCTCCACCCCTGAGCCGAACCACACCACACCCACCACCACCTTTGCTAGCCACCATACATTGACGCTTTTCATGACAATCCTCCTGAGGAAAAAGTGGAACAATTGCGCATTCACCTTCAGCTTAGCGCACTACCACCAGCGGCGCTGTCAACACCTGCTGTCCTGGCAGCCGCAACCGCACCTGATAGCGCCCACTCGAAAGCCCACCCAGGCTCACCCCAAGGGATTGAACCCCAACACGCTCCACCTGACCACTCCACCGAAAAACAACCCGACCAAGCACGTCCACCACCTCTAGGATAACTGGCCCCACCTGCTCGCTAACAAAACGCAGCGTGGCCGCTCCCGCCGAAGGCATGGGAAAAATCCGCAGCTCACCCTGCAAGCCGCCCTCCCTTCCCCGCGATTCCACAGCTGTTGTTGTCCTCTCCGCGTCCAAGAGGTACGCCTCGTAGCGCCCTGTCGCAGCGTTGATGCCCCAACCCACGATGTAGCGTCCATCAGGCGAGATGGCATAGGCGTACAACAACTCCGACCCGTCGGTCAGCAGGTGGGCATAGGTCGTGTTCAGGTCTTCCATGCCGCCACTTACCGTCCAACGAAAGGCGCGCCTTATCTCTCCGACCACCACCGAGCCGTCGGCAGAAACACCACGCGCCTCGCTGGCATAGCTCCCAGGCAGCGTGCCAAGGTCTTGCATCCCGCCCGATGCCGTCCAACGAAAAGCGCGCCAAGCACCGCTAGCGTTTTGTGCCTTTCCAACCACTACCGAGCCGTCGGCGGAAACACCACGCGCCTCGCTCTCATCGCCACCCAGCGTGCCAAGGTCTTGCATCCCTCCTGACGCTGTCCAACGAAAGGCGCGCCAATCACCGCTAGCGTTTCGTGCCCCTCCGACCACCACCGAACCGTCGGCAGAAACACCACGCGCCTCACTCCGATTGCCACCGAGCGTGCCGAGATCTTGCATTCCGCCCGACGGCGTCCATCGAAAAGCGCGCCCTTCAATGCTGACCGTCTCTGCCCATCCAACCACGACCGAACCGTCGGCAGAAACACCACGCGCCTCGCTCTCATCGCCACCCAGCGTGCCAAGGTCTTCCATTCCGTCCGACCCCCAGCGAAAAGCGCGCTTCAAACCGCTGGCGTTTTGTGCCCATCCGACCACCACCGAACCGTCGACAGAAACGCCATACGCCGCGCTCCAAGCGCCACCAAGCGTGCCAAGGTCTTCCATCCCGCCCGCCTGCGTCCAGCGAAAGGCGTGCGTTATAGAGCCGCCGATGCCGATATCTGACTGTCCAACCACCACGGAGCCATTGGCAGAAATGCCAGACGCCTCGCTCTGCCCGCCGCCCAGCGTGCCTAGCCAACTGAGGTGTCGTGGTTCTGTCGTTTCCCTTCTCGTATCTAGGAGAAATGCCTCCATGCTCCCCGTCGCCTCGTTCATGCCCCAGCCCACGATATAGCGTCCATCGGGTGAGATGGCATTGGCTTCGCGCAACACCGAACCGTTGGTCAGCAAGTCGGCGTAGGTGATGTTCAAGTCTTCCATGCCGCCCGATGCCGTCCAACGAAAGGCGCGCCAATCACCATTGGCGTTATTTGCCCTTCCAACCACTACAGAGCCGTCCGCAGAAACGCCAAACGCCTCGCTGGCATAGCCCCCAGGCAGCGTGCCAAGGTCTTCCATCCCGATCAACGCCGTCCAACGAAAGGCACGAAACTCATAGCTGGCGTTTCGTGCCCATCCGACCACCACTGAACCGTTGGCAGAAACGCCAAACGCCTCGCTGGCATAGCCCCCAGGCAGCGTGCCAAGGTCTTCCATCCCGATCAACGCCGTCCAACGAAAGGCGCGCCAATCACCATTGGCGTTTTCTGCCCTTCCAACCACTACAGAGCCGTCCGCAGAAACGCCAAACGCCCCGCTGGCATAGCCTCCAGGCAGCGTGCCAAGGTCTTGCATCCCTCCTGACGCTGTCCAACGAAAGGCGCGATAAAAACCACTGGCGTTTCCTGCCCATCCGACTACTACAGAGCCGTCAGCAGAAACGCCACGCGCCTCGCTCTCAACGCCCCCAAGCGTGCCAAGGTCTTGCATCCCTCCTGACGCTGTCCAACGAAAGGCGCGATACCCACTGGCGTCTCTTATCCATCCGACCACCACAGAGCCATCGGCTGAAACGCCAGACGCCCCGCTCCAATAGCCTCCAAACGTGCCGAGATCTTCCATCCCGCCCAACGCCGTCCAGCGAAAGGCGTGTTGATCACCGCGGTCGCTTGCTGCCCCTCCGACCACCACCGAGCCGTCCGCAGAAACGCCAGACGCCCCGCTGTTATCGTACCCAGGCAGCGTGCCCAGCCAGGTTAGGCGCTGCGCCTGGAGCTCCACCCCTGAGCCGAACCACACCACACCTATCACCACCTTTGCTAGCCACCATACATTGACGCTTTTCATGGCAATCCTCCTGAGAAAGTGGAACAATTAGAAGCGTAGCTCTACGAACCTCCTGTTCACCTTGGCGTGGACAATGCTGCCACACCACCACCAGCGAAAAAGACCATGCGCTGGGCTTTCGCTTCTTGATCCAACAGCTACAGGATGAAATTCAGGAAAAAGCAAAACCTATCCCGTAGCTACGGCTCAGATTCCAGAAGAGAAAGATTTCTTCCCCAGCCAGCGAACTATCCTTTTCGGCGCTTCAGTGCTCGCGCAGGTTGCGCACAAAGTGCACTTCACACCCCCTCAGCTCCGATAAAACCATCTAGACCTTGTCTGCCATGTCCACCAGGAGCGGCTAGTATACATGCCGGTCGAAATGGATTCGTGACAGGCAAGCGTTCTCTTGTTTATAGAGTCGTTGTACTGGGTTGAATAACCCTCCTTGATTCTTCGACTTACGGGCTAATTTTACACCACTACCCCCCAGTTGTCAAGTGCTCATTGGAGTCACCGCAAGCCCGATCAGCACGTTCTACACCCACATCTTTCAGCACAACTGTCGCATCATTTGCTCCCATCCTTTGGCGTGCATCACTTCTGTTAAAGAGGCGCTTAAAGCCCCAAAAGAAGTGTCCTTATTGTTCACCTTCAGACTCATTAAATCGGTACAGCTTTTGATAGCTTTTGCACAGCCCTAGGTCCATCTATCTTATCCAATGTTAGGGGTTGTTTTAGGGTTTATTTTGCTCAGCCTATCGGGATTGGCGATTTCGCCAGACTCGCTCGGTCGCCTGCCTTTATGGGTTGCGCTGCGCCAGCTTCCTCCCTTGGCGCAAGACGAAGTGCTCTGGCTGGCGCGATGCATTTATTCCGAAACAGACCGCCCCGAAGAGCAACGCCTGGTAGCTTGGGTAGTGCGTAACCGCGTCGAAACACGCTACCGTGGCGATACGTATCGAGAAGTTGTCTTGGAACCGCTGCAGTTTAGTGCTTTTAACCGACCTTCACCCCGTCGGGACTTTATTTTAAGCTTAACGCCGCAGGCCACAGCGCCGGGATGGCAACAAGCGCTCCGCATTGCGCTGGAAGTATACCAAGCGCCGGCTTCGGCAAGGCCCTTTCCCATTACAGTACGGCACTTTTACAGCCCCATCTCCATGTCGACAACCGATCCGCCTCCCTGGGCACAGGCAGGCGTGCCTTTTGAAGGTGCAGCCGTAGCCGCCATTGATCCACAACGCTTCCGCTTTTTTGACCGCGTCGACGCTGAACTAGACCCACCGGTAGTGCGTGCATCCTTTGCTAAGGAGCAACCCACTTGGCAACGCCCAAGACCCCGCCTTTTAGGACGCATTCCGCGGCCTGCTCGGCCTGTGCCTCCTAACCGCCCTAGTGAACCATAGGAAACGGATCAGCGTTCAGCAAGGCGTATGCAGCGCTGGCAAGTCATCGGGAACCTATTGTGGCGGCTCCCGCGCTACCTACTCATTGGGCTAGTGCGGTTCTACCAGCTTGTGCTTAGTCCCCATCTTCCAGCTACCTGCCGCTACACCCCAAGCTGCTCCCAGTACGCCATTGAAGCCTTCGAAAAGTACGGTGCTGTGCGCGGCTTGCTCTTAACGCTGTGGCGGCTGGCCCGCTGCCACCCCTGGGGTGGCCAAGGCTACGATCCGCCTCGGTGGTTTGGCGAGCCGCCCCCAGAACCCTCTGAGCATCCAAACCCATGAGCTACGAACTGCACCAAGAAACCTCCCAACTTGAGCACGTCCGCTGCGCCGTGCTTACCATTAGCGATACCCGCACCGAAGAAACCGACCGCAGCGGCACGCTTCTGCGCAACCGCCTCCAAGAGCATGGCCACCAGGTCGTGCATTATGCGATTGTACCAGACGAGCCCGAAATGATCGGAGCTTTGCTGGACGAGCTTGCCGGCAAGGTCGATGTGATCCTAACCACCGGTGGCACAGGTATCAGCCATCGCGATACGACCTATGAAGTGGTCGCTGCCCGTTTGGAAAAAACCTTGCCAGGCTTTGGCGAGCTGTTTCGCATGCTCTCGTTTCAGGAAATCGGGAGTGGTGCCATGCTTTCCCGGGCTATCGGCGGAGTTTATCGCAATACGCTGATTTTTGCCCTGCCCGGTTCGCTTGGCGCCGTCAAACTGGCGCTTGATCGGCTTTTGCTCCCCGAACTGCGGCATCTCGTCTGGGAAATCCGACGCCACCAATCCCTCCCCTAATCCTTGCAACCCTGCAAGCAAACAGACCGTTAGAGTGCGCCGGAAGCACTGGAACGATCTGCGCACTCCATGGAGGGTTCGCCCAAAACGCTGCGTCTTTACAACACCTTAACGCGGCAAGTAGAACCAATTTATCCGTTAGAACACGGCCGCCTTCGGCTCTATGCCTGTGGGCCTACGGTCTACACGTATGCTCACATTGGCAATTTTCGCAGTTTTCTTACCGCTGACCTCATTGTACGGGTCGCCCAGGCGCTGGGCTGGCAGACCATCTACGTCTGCAACATTACCGATGTAGGACATCTGACCGAAGACGACTACGCCGATGCCGCAGGCGAAGACAAGCTCGAGCGCGCTTTGCGCTCTGCCGAAGGACGCCGTTTCCCTAACATTTGGGACTTAGCCCGCTTCTACACCCAGGCTTTGCTGGAAGACTGGCAGGCGTTGAAGCTCCTCGAACCCGACGTTCGTCCCCGAGCCACCGAGCATATCCGCCAGCAAATTCTAGCCATCGAACGCTTGGTTCAAACCGGCCACGCCTACGAAACCCGCCAAGGCGTGTATTTCCACGTGCCCAGCTTCCCTGACTATGGCAAGCTTTCGGGAAACCGTGACCCCGAGCAGCTCGCACAAGCCGTACGCGAGGTAGTCCAAGACCCCGAAAAGCGCGACCCACGGGACTTTGCCCTTTGGAAAAAAGACGAAAAACACCTTATGCAATGGTACAGTCCCTGGGGATGGGGCTTTCCAGGCTGGCATATCGAATGCTCTGTCATGTCGATGGAATACTTGGGCGAAACGTTCGACCTGCACCTGGGAGGCGAAGACCTAATCTTTCCGCACCATGAATGCGAAATTGCCCAAGCCGAAAGTCTCACCGGCAAGCCACTAGCCCGCTACTGGGTGCACACCCGCTTTTTGATGGTCGAAGGCGAAAAGATGTCCAAATCGAAAGGCAACTTTTTTACCGTACGAGAACTGATTCACCCCCCCGAGGCCGGAGGTCAAGGCATTGATCCAATGGGGCTGCGTTATGCGTTGATTTCCGGCAAATACCGAGAGCCCCTGAACTTTACCAAAAAACATCTCGCCGATAGCCTGCGTATGGTGCAGCGCTATCGGGAAGCTGCAGCGCGCATTGAAGCCGCGCGTCAAAGCGATCGCTCAGGTCCAGATCGATTGGGCGATCGTCTTTCTACGATTTACGATAAAACACTTGAAGCGCTCTGCGACGACCTCAACACGCCGGTAGCACTAGCTACGGCTTTAGAAGGCATCAAGCTCATTTTGGGCTTTGGCGACCAGCTCAACCGGTCCTCGGCGGAAAGCGCCTGGCGCTGGCTTAAGCAGCTGGATGCCTTACTGGGCTTTGTGTTTCCGCCCGACCGTGCAGCGGCTGCTGCCTTCCACCGCCAGGATCCGCTAGCTGAGTTGGTCGAGCGCCTGCTAGCCGAACGGGATGCAGCGCGGCGTGCACGTGACTTTGCCCGCGCCGACGCCATCCGAGAACAGCTACTGCAAATGGGCATCGAGGTGATGGACACTCCCGAAGGTACCCGCTGGCGCCGCAGGGTGCTGGTAGGATAAAAAAAGCACGGTTAGCGATGCATACCCCTACTACCCTACCCCTAAAGGAGCGGCCTCGCCGACTGCGCCGAACTGCAACGCTCCGGCGCATGGTGCGTGAAACGCGCCTGTCGGTCGATCAGCTCATTGCGCCGCTTTTTGTTGTTGAAGGCAAGCACGTCCGCCAAGAAATCGCTGCAATGCCGGGACAATATCGGCTAAGCATCGATGAACTGATCAAAGAAGCCCAGCAACTCTATGCCCTGGGTATTCCGGCTGTAGCGCTCTTTCCGGCACTAGACGCATCGCTGAAAACGCCCGACGGCCGCGAAGCACTGAACCCCAAAGGCCTGTATCCTCGGGCTATCCAAGCCCTTAAGCAGGCCTTGCCAGAGCTGTTGGTGATCACTGATGTCGCTTTAGACCCGTATTCGTCAGACGGACACGATGGCATCGTGCGGCAAGGTCGCATTGTGAACGATGAAACCGTTGAAATCCTTGCCCGCATGGCGGTCGTGCAGGCGCAAGCCGGAGCCGACATCGTTGCGCCTTCCGACATGATGGATGGCCGCGTCGGTGCCATTCGGAAGGCACTGGATGAGGAAGGCTTTACTGAAGTCGCTATTCTGTCCTACACGGCCAAGTACGCTTCCGCTTTTTACGGACCGTTCCGGGAAGCCCTCGACTCGGCGCCACGCCATCGCCCGGGCATTCCACCCGACAAAAAAACCTATCAAATGGATCCAGCAAATGCCCGTGAAGCCCTGCGCGAGCTGCGACTGGACCTTGACGAAGGCGCCGACATTGTGATGGTCAAACCGGCCTTACCTTACCTGGACGTCATTTACCGGCTGCGCCAGGCCTGCGACGTGCCTGTTGCCGCCTACCACGTCAGCGGTGAGTATGCCATGCTTAAGGCTGCTGCACAAAACGGCTGGATCGACGAAAAGGCCGCAGTTTTTGAAGTGCTTACGGCCATCCATAGGGCCGGCGCCGACCTGATCCTCACGTACTTTGCCGGACAGCTCGCCCAGTGGCTTAAGCAAGACCTGCACTAGTTGACCATGGTGGATTTTCGCTCGGAAAACCCAAGGACTATTGCTGTACCGTCCATTACGCCCCTTGACCCCGGAGATTTGGAAGGGGGCTTTGTGCGCATGATGAAACGGTTTCACCTTTCGGGCACCCTTACCGGAGATCTGGAAGCCGATGCCTATCTACGCCAGGATGCCAACGCGCTGCTGCTAGGGCTGCTCTACGACCAACGCGTCCGGGCCGAGTTTGCCTTTACTGGCCCCTTGCGGCTTCGGGAACGGCTAGGACACCTGGACCTGTGTCGAATCGCCCAGATGCCACTGGAAACGCTGCAGCAGCTTTTTGCCGAAAAGCCAGCCGTGCATCGCTTTACCCATCGCATGGCCGAGCTGACGCAAGCCGTAGCCCAGCAGCTCTGCATCCATTACGCAGGCCAAGCTGCCCAACTGTGGGCAGATGGTGCCCCCCTCGCTGAAGTCAAAGCCCGAGTGCAGGCACTACCAGGCTTTGGGAAAGACAAACTGACCAAACTGCCTTATGTACTGCACTACTTTGGGCACCGGGACTGGAGCCGCGAGCTGCCCCTAGCCCGCCATTTGTAAGGGCCCATTTAAGTGATGGCAAGGGCAGGCCGATATAGGCGGTAGAAATTTTCAACACAACCGCCTGAACCGTCCAACCAAACCTGTACCTGCCATGTCGGACCTAAGTCGGATTAACACGAACCTGCAGGCCCTTCAAGCCTACACCTACCTGCAGCGCACCAACAGCGAACTCGGCCTGCGCCAACTGCGCCTGGCCACCGGCAGCCGCATCAACCGCGCCGAAGACGACTCGGCCGGCTACTCGATCGCTGCCAAACTCAAAGCCAAAATCCGCGGCCAAGAACAAGCCCTGGCCAACATCGGCGATGCCAAATCGCTGCTTACCGTCGCCGAAGGCAGCCTCAACTCCATCATGGACATCCTCCAAACCATGAAGGAAAAAGTCGTCCAGGCTGCCAACGACACGCTGGGCTCCGAAGAACGCGATGCCATCGAAAACCAACTGGCCCAGCTCACCGCCGAAATCGGCGACATCCTCGACGCCACCAAGTTCAACGGCCGCGCCCTCTTCGCTACCGCAGACGTCACCCTCAACTTCCAGGTGGGCGACTCCACTGATGCCCAGGACAATTTTTCGGTGACGATTGATGCGATTTCGAACGGGACAGCCAGTGCCCAAGGAGGGTTGTTTGCAGGCCTGACGAGTGCTTCGGTCTGGAACAGCGGAAACTGGAGCTTGGACACCGTGGCCCAGGCAACGCATGCCCTGCAGGCCATCGAAACGGCTATTCAGGACCTGGCTACCCGTTTGGGCCGTATCGGTGACTACCAAAAGCGGCTCTCGTTCAAGATGGACAACTTGGCCACGGCCAAAAACAACTACGAAGCCGCTCGCAGCCGCATCGCCGACGCCGACTTCGCCTATGAACAAATGCAGCTGGCCAAGCTGCAGATCCTCCAGCAAACCGGCGTGGCTGCACTCGCCCAGGCCAACGCGGCCCCACAAGCGATCTTGCAGCTTTTCGGCTAAGGCGCTAAGCGACTAAAAATAAAAACGGTGGCCTCGCGCGCGCCCCACGAGGCCACCGGGCGTCTCCTCCCCCACGATCGATACGGGTCCGCAAACCACGTAACCCTTAATGTTTAACCTAACCGTAAGGGAGGTCCGCCATGTCCGAGCTAAGTCGGATTAACACGAACCTGCAGGCCCTTCAAGCCTACACCTACCTGCAGCGCACCAACAGCGAACTCGGCCTGCGCCAACTGCGCCTGGCCACCGGCAGCCGCATCAACCGCGCCGAAGACGACTCGGCCGGCTACTCGATCGCTGCCAAACTCAAAGCCAAAATCCGCGGCCAAGAACAAGCCCTGGCCAACATCGGCGATGCCAAATCGCTGCTTACCGTCGCCGAAGGCAGCCTCAACTCCATCATGGACATCCTCCAAACCATGAAGGAAAAAGTCGTCCAGGCTGCCAACGACACGCTGGGCTCCGAAGAACGCGATGCCATCGAAAACCAACTGGCCCAGCTCACCGCCGAAATCGGCGACATCCTCGACGCCACCAAGTTCAACGGCCGCGCCCTCTTCGCTACCACAGACGTCACCCTCAACTTCCAAACAGGTGATTCTTCGGCGGTAGAGGACAATTTTTCGGTGACGATTGATGCGATTTCGAACGGGACAGCCAGTGCCCAAGGAGGGTTGTTTGCAGGCCTGACGAGTGCTTCGGTCTGGAACAGCGGAAACTGGAGCTTGGACACCGTGGCCCAGGCAACGCATGCCCTGCAGGCCATCGAAACGGCTATTCAGGACCTGGCTACCCGTTTGGGCCGTATCGGTGACTACCAAAAGCGGCTCTCGTTCAAGATGGACAACTTGGCCACGGCCAAAAACAACTACGAAGCCGCTCGCAGCCGCATCGCCGACGCCGACTTCGCGCTCGAGCAGATGCAGCTGGCCCGCTTGCAGATCCTCCAGCAAACCGGCGTGGCTGCACTCGCCCAGGCCAATGTGGCCCCACAGGCCATCCTGCAGCTTTTTTAACGCAGGCGCCTGACCGCTCTCCTGTTCCCAGAACTGGTTTGGTGCCCACCGCATCACAGTTCACCTTGTCTTTTCAAGGTTCGGGCGGGACGGTTCAGGCGTAAACCCAACGCCCCGATACCGGAAAAGACAGCAAGAAGCCCCCATGGGGGCTTCTTGTCTTATGCAATCATCCGTTGACGCTCTTTCAAAATGATCCCCGTTTTTATTTTCTCTAACCATACTTCCACTTCTTTGATCTGCTCATTTGAGTTTATTGCTTTATGCTCTAGCTGATGCGCCAACTCATGCAACCCCACATGCTTAAAAGCATTAATTAATGCGTTCTTCAGCGCCTGCACATTCAATGGAAATCTTTTATAATGTGTCATGTTATTCACCTTAAACGACTCTATTAACATCAATAATCCATTTTCAATTTGTTTTTGCATTATTAAAGCGACACCAGTAACAAAATAAGCAATAGGTTCTTGTTTTGTAATTTTGAACATATTATTACAATAAACTAAAGCTTTTTCTGGCTTTTTAAGTTTAAGCAAAACTTGTGATCCTATAAATAATGCATAGAATGCATTTTGAGGATTAGCTTTAAATAGTGCATTATAATCTATGATATCTAAGACACTTATTGATTTTTCATATTCTTCCAAAATGTAATAAAGTACAGCAAGTTGATATCCAAAATAGGCTTTTTCAATATCATCTGAAGCTTCTTCAAACTCGTTTTTCAACAATTCTAGTCTTTGTATGTATTTACTTTTTATTTTTTTGCGATCATGTGCATATCCAATATGAACAACATCAACGTTTAAGTCTAATATTTTATCTGTTTCTGTATTAATAAACTTAAGGATACTTTTTATGATCTGATTATGTACTCTGCCCTCATATCGAATTGATGGATGATTGAGGAAAACGCGTTCTTGCCACAGGACGTCGGCGGCAATAACCTCAGAAGCGGGTAAAACGTTATGCACGCAGATCCGAGCAGCTACGGGCTTTTGGTTAGTTAGAGCTTGGCGTAAAAGCGTCCAGTGTCGTGGATCGGGGATATACTCGTCGCCGTCCAGGACCAGAATATACGTTCCTGAGGCGCGTTCTAAGCTGTAGTTACGGGCAATCGCAAAAGAATGGGGCCATTCGATTTCTTCAAACACGTCTGCGTAGCGACGTGCAATGTCTTGCGTGCCATCCGTCGATCCGGTATCGATGATGACGATTTCATCCACGTGCGGACGTGCCAGCCGAAGGCATGTTTCGAGGTGCTCAGCCTCGTTTTTGACGATCATGCACAGCGAAAGCAGCGGACGCCCTGAAGTTTGATCCATGGTGCGGGCAGTTAAGGTTAGAGCCTGTTGCAGCAAGCTGCAGAAGAAATCATGCCAAAACCCTCTTATGCTTAAGCTCGATGCATTTTGGCCGATACTTGCGCCAGAAGCACAGCGGCCGCTGCTGCAGCTTGGAAAAGATGCCATCCATGGGGAAAAACCTTCCCCTTTTTTGAGAACAGGCATCACCTATCCACTCGCAACCAAACGGGAAAAAGTAGCCATGAACGTTATGTATCGAATGCGGCAGTATCAGGAACAGGCCGTGCTTAGTGCTTCCCCGGAGCAATTGGTGCTCAAGCTTTACGATCTGGGCATTGCAGCTTGCAAACGCAACGACCGGCCTAAGGTCCGGGCGGTGCTTGTTGAACTCATGTCAGCGCTAAACTTTGAGGCAGGCGGGGAACTGGCCGAGCGGCTACATGCCCTGTACGAATTTTGCCTGCGCGAAAGTGCTATTGGCGACATTGGGGTCGTGCAACGCATTCTCGAGGGCTTGCGTGAAGCCTGGAACGAAGGGGTTGTGATGGCCCGTGCTGCCTGAAATCAATATCTAACCTGCGCATAGGCCATGGCTGTTAATCCGCTGCTTTCGGTCTACAACGCCGACAGCCCTTACGAGCAGCTCATCAGCGCCATTTTGACCATCGAACGCCGACCACAACTGGAGCTCAAAACCCAGAAGGCTGAGCAAGAGCGGCTCAAATCCGTAATGAGCGACTTTAACAGCAAGCTCTCGGCACTGCATAAGCTGCTCACGACGTTTACAGACCCTTTAACGCGTCCCTTCCAGAGCAAAGCAGCCACAACCTCAGCTACGGCCTTTTCGGTAAGCGCTAGCGATCAGGCTGCAACAGGTTCGCACACCTTGGAAGTGTTGCGTTTAGCCTCGGCCGACACGCGCCTATCGAAACAATACACCAGCAGCGCATCGACGCTGCGTACGTTTTTCGACACCTACGGACCGCAGACGTTCACCATTCAGGTGGCCAGCCCTACCGAGACCGATCCGAATCACCGCGTCGACGTCCAAGTAACGGTCAACCCCACAGCTACTACCGATGCAGACATTTTGCGGGAAATCTCGCAGGCCATCAACGATGCGATGACCGCAGCGGTTGATGCGGGCACCCTCAAGTCTGGAGAACGCGCCTACGCCTCGGTGGTCAATGAAACCGCCAGCACCGCGCGACTTTCCTTGCGGAGCGGCCAGACGGGCTATCAGTACCGGCTGGCTTTTGTCGACTCGGCAAACGGCCTTTTGGCTGCGCTGGAGCTTACCAACAATGCCGTAGTGTCGGGCACCAGCGGGGGCCAAGTGAAAGCCGTAGGCACCAGCGAGACAGACTCGGAGCTCAACAGCAAATTTGTCCTTGACGGCCTTACGCTCTATCGCAACAGCAATCGCGTTACCGATGCGCTGGTGGGCGTTACCCTTGAGCTTAAGCAAGTAAGTACCGGGGCAGCCGAGTTTACAATTGGACCCGACACCAACGGTATCAAGGCCAAAGTCGAGGACTTTATTAAAAAATACAACGACGTAATCACCTACATCGCGGGCAAAAGCAACGTCGATGGCAAGTCCGGGACGCGAGGCGATTTTGCAGGAGATCGTACCTTCTCTGGCCTACGTTTTACGTTGCGGAATGAAGTGGTACAGAAAGTCAGTGGCCAACCCGCTGAAGGCCCACACTACCTGACCGATTTGGGTATTACGATGGGCAACGACGGCACGCTGACCCTGACCGACACCGATAAGCTCTTTGAAGCCCTGCGCCGCAATCCACAAGCCGTTGAAAGCCTTTTCTCCGGAAGCGATGGCATAGCCCAACGGCTGCTTACCACGATTGAAGCTTATGTGGGCGCACAAGGCATTGTCAGCCAGCGGCAGGCTTCTATTGATGCGCGCATTCGTCGCCTGAATGAGCGCATTCAGGCAATGGACGAACAGCTCTCCCGTCGGGAAGAACAGCTTCGGGCACAGTTTGCCCGCTTACAGGAAACGATTGCCCTCTTGCGCAGCCAACAACAATTTTTGAGTGGATTTTTCTCAAGTGGCATTGTTTTTTGAGCGACTTGCGCTTAAAGCTTTATTCCTAAACTGAAGGTATCCTATGCCCGAGCATCCAGCCCTTTCGCTACTGCGCGAGATCTTGGACGTGGGCGACGAGATCGCCCAGGCCCTAAGTCGGCAGAATTTTGAATACCTGCCGGAGTTGACGCAACGGCGCAGTCTACTTTTAGCCCAACTACAACAACATCCCTTGCCTGAGAGCTTCGACCCAGAATGGGAGGTCTTACGCGTTGCCCTAAATGCGCAACACCGACGGCTCAATGAACTGCTAGCGGAAACAGAGCGACAGCTCGCGCAAGCCTTGCTAGAAGTAGAACACTACAAACGCGCACGCCATCAGTATCAAGAAACCTCCCCACGCCAGGTTTTGCGCGAAGATTTGCGCGGATAGCAGCAAAGATTTAACTTTTTATTTTAAATGGTCGATATTGAGAAGGGGAAATTTCCTGTGGAAGCGTAGGACAAGCAGATTGCCGCCATGGATATTCGGGACATCAAAGGCGGAGGTGCTCACCGACTGGATCCCTTACAGCGGGAAGCACTGAGTACTGCCCGCCGGATTGATGAAGGGGATCGCCCCTCTACTACGCCTCAAGCGCCTGAAGGGTCTGCGGTTGAAGACCGGGTAGAACTTTCCGAAGCAGCCCGTAAGGCTGCGCAACAGGCAAACGAGACGCCAGCCATTGAATTTGCCCGCGAAGCTTTACGCAGCACCCCCTCGCTAAGCCCAGAGCGCGTGGCGGCTATTCTACGTTCATTGCAAGCAGGGTACTACATGCAGCCCGAAGTGATCAAGCAGATTGCCCAGCGCTTGGTCGAAGAAATGCTGGCGGAAAACCTTGTGCCGCCTATGAAATAAACCCCTGCTCGCGATAGCGTTTAAGCTTGTTGCGAATTGTGCGGGCACTAATACCGAGCTTTTCCGCAGCCAGTTGTTGGTTGTTGTTCGTCTCTTTAAGCGCCTGCAGGATCATTTCTCGCTCCATATCCTCAATGGTTTGGACGCGTTGCAAAATATTTTCCTTCTCTACCTGCGGCGCTGCCGAAATGACATCGGCAAAAAACTCGTTAAACACGTCTTCGACTTCGATCACGTTGCGGTCAGCCGAAAGCAGCACACCCCGCTGCACAAAGTTCTCAAGCTGACGCACGTTACCAGGCCAATGGTAGCGCATAAAACGTTCCATAAGCGCTGGAGCCACCTGTTTGTCGGGTAATCCATAAAGCAAGCTGTACTTTTTGACGAAATGCGCCACCAAGAGCGGCACGTCCGATAGCCGATCGCGCAGCGGAGGCACGGTAAGCGGAAACACGCTGAGCCGATGGTAGAGGTCTTCTCGGAATTGTCCCTTAGCAAGGGCTTCGCTTAGGTTGCGGTTACTGGTAGCAATGACCCGCACGTCCACTTTACGGGTTTCAACAGAGCCCACTTTTTGGATTTCGTGTTCTTGGAGTACACGGAGCAGCTTTGCCTGAACCGCCAAATCAACCTCGGTAATTTCGTCTAGCAGTAGCGTACCACCATCAGCACGCTCAAAAGCCCCTGTCATGTCTTCGATAGCCCCTGTAAAAGCGCCTTTGCGGTGTCCAAATAGGTGGCTTTCAACCAGCTCACGGGGCAGATTAGCGCAGTTGATCGCCACAAAAGGCCCTTCGGCACGATCGCTCATCTGATGAATTAGCCGGGCAAGAATTTCCTTCCCGGTACCGCTTTCTCCCTGAATGAAAACCGGTGCTTTGTTGGCAGCTACGCGCGGGAGCATGGTTTTAAGCTGCTGAATAGAGGGGTGCTCCCCAACGTATTCGATTGCCCAGCGACGCGTGGCGCGGCGTGCATGCGCTGCAAAGGGGGCACCCTCACGCCGCTCTTGCCGACGGGCCAAAGCAGCCCGCACCCGCTCCACCAACTCTTCGGTCGCAAATGGTTTAGGAATATAATCAATCGCGCCATTTTGCATGGCCCGTACAGCATGCTGCACATTGGCATGTGCCGTAATCATAATGACCTGCAGGTCTGGATGCTCCTGGCGAATATAGGCCAACAGCTCCAGCCCATCCATGTCAGGCATTTTAAAATCGGTAATGACCAGGTCGAAAGACGTTTTCTTCAGCGCTTCAATGGCCTGCAGGGCATTGGAGCAGCTTGTTAGGCGCATGCCATGACGGCTAAAAAGCCGTTCAAACAGGGTGTGGAGTAGGTGCTCGTCGTCTACAAAGAGGATATGCGGAACGCTTGCCTGGGCTGTCGTCATAACCGTTGCTGGGTAACGCTTTACTTTGGGTAGAGAGCGCTATCAAAATAACGTAGTCAGCTTTCTATGCCAAGAGTGCATCACCATTTGCTTTTTCTTCTCCTTGGGGCAAAACCAGCGCGAAGCAGATACCGGCTTGAGGGTCGTTTGTAGCCAAATAAAGCGTCCCTTTGTGGGCCTCTGCAATCCGGCGCGCAATAGGCAGGCCAATGCCTAAATTTTGAGCTTTTGTGGTAAAGAAGGGGACAAAAATCTTTTCCGCTATCTCTTGGGGCATCCAACCCTCGTTCCACACCTCAAAACGAATGCTGCAGGGTTCGGCTAAAACGCGCAGTTGCACAACGCTGTCGGGGCGTGTAGCTTCCAGGGCATTTTTCAAGAGCATAAACAGGGCCTGGCGGAGCAGCATGGCATCGGCCCGGATGATCTTTCCTCCAGAAATGCGCAGATCGAGGGCCACTCGGGCCGCTTCATGCGCTTCTAACATCACCAGTAGCTCTTGCAGCAGTACGCGCAGCAAGCGGGATTGCACCATCGGCTGCAGTGGTCGAGCATACCATTGCAGTTCCAAAAGAATCCGCTCAATAGAAGCAGTGCTCTCAAAAACGCGCAGGGCCAGCTCGCGTTGTTCAGGTGTGGCCAGGGTATCGGTCAACAAGTCGGTGAATCCTTCAATACTAGTGATGAGGCTGCGTAGGCGATGCGCTAGCACCTGGGCCATATTGGCCAGCACTGCGTCGTGCGTATCCGCAAGTAAGGGGGGCTTATCCGAAGTAACTGCTGACATAAACAACCCGAGCAACTTCAAGGGGACCAAGCTAAGGCAACCGCCTTTGCCCGATGCTGCTGGTGCGCTTGGCAAAAGGCTCAAATCATATGCCACCTATGGCATGCGCGTGCTTGCGTAGGTTGCACGGATCTTTCTGGCAAGTTTTTCCCCAAATTCGGATGCATTTCCGTCCTCGTCTTCCTTACAAGGTGGTTCAAACCCTTTGCTATCGACGAAAACACAGGGGACTTAAGCGGTGGCACGGTGGTTGATGCTGCCTTTCTAGCAGCAAAGCACGCCATAGGGCAATGGAAACGACCAAACTGACGCTGCTCCGCCATGCCATGCAAGCCTATACATGGCGGCTGCGGGCCTTGAGCAGCAACATAGCCAACCTGGACACCCCGGGTTATCAGCGCGTAACGGTAGCGTTTGAGGAAGCACTCCGCAAGGCGCGTCATCAAGTACCCAGTTTGCGGCAGCCTGAAGATGTGGAGCCGAAGATGCGCCTTGAGACAACCGCCCCGATACTTGAAGACGAGCTCATGGAGCTTGCCGATACGCAAATGCGCACGCAGCTGGTCACGCGTGCGCTGCGAGAGCATTTTGACCTCATGCGTACGGGCATCACTGGTCGAACAGGATAAAGACGTAACGTCGCATGCCACTGCCTCCACGGATTTTTTCGTTTTTCCGAACTGCAGCACGAGGCCTAGAAGCCCAGCGGATTGCCATCGGTGCGGCTACAGAAAACATTGCCAATGCGGCCACCAGCCGCACTGCCGAAGGCACGCCGTATGCCCTCAAGCAGGCCGTGCACACCGCTGCAGAAGCACGCTACCAGCGCTTTGGCCGGCTTTTAGAGCGGATGCAAACTTCGCTGCGCACCAGCGATCCGCGCCACAGTCCTACCCTTTCGCTACGCACCAAGCTTCCCGAAGCCGAACTCGGCCCTGAAACCACCATCGAAGAGGTTGTACGGCTGCGTTACGAGTATGACCCCACGCACCCTCACGCCGATGCCAACGGCTACGTCGCCTACCCCGACGTCAACGTTGTGGAAGAGATGGCCCGCCTGATTTCAGCTAACCGCATCTACGAGGCCAACCTCTCTACCATCCAGGCGGCCAAGGAAATGATCAAGCGAACTTTAGAAATCTAAGCTATGCTACGCTGCTCGCTTGGATGGGTCTTTGTGTTTGTTCGGCCGCGCCTTGCAACGGTGCTGGCTTGCGTTAACGCTGCTCGGCAGGCACTGCATTTGCCTCCACTATATCGTCTACCCACTGGTGCAGCGCGGCATACCCGCCAGTGTCCGCTGGCCCAAGCCCTAAACGGACTGGTAGGCGTCGATGGCGTAGCCTACCCCGACCCGGAGGTTGCCAAACGTGTGGCAAAAGCCTGGGGTACCAATTACGTCGCGCGCAGCTCCTGGTATGTTGTGGCTTTACCCCCTGTGCTGCGTCGTTTTGTGTGCGACTACGACCTCGGCGCCTTTCCGGCCTTAGAAGATCATCAAGTTCAAGTATCAGAACCGACACCCCACGCAGTTGCCTGATTGGCCATGGATATTCGTCCCACGTTTTCTCCGCTTCCCGGCTTAGCATCATCTGCTGTCGGGACAGGAACCCCTGCCGGAGCTGCCTCAAAGGCTAAGCCAGAAGGTCCTCGGGCCGCACAGCCCACAGCCTTACCTCCCGAAGGCCTAAGCTTACCGGAGTGGCAGATGATCCAGCGCTACTTTCCGCCTTCCGAAAAGCTGACGCTTCGGCTCTATGGACCAGACCGCTCAATGCACACGCTCCAGCCCGGCGCGCTAGGCTCTCAGCTGGACGTACGCGGCTAAAGGTTAAGGATCATGAACGTTGCCGAACTGCAACGACTGCAATCAATATGGGGGCGGGATGACGGGCGCTTGCCTACCCCCCGCGACCGCACAGCAGCCGATGGCGGCTTTGCCGACACGCTAAGCCGAGCCATCAACGCCGTAGATCGCGCTCAAAAAGCCGCCAATGAGCAAGTGGAAGCCTTTGTAGCCGGTGAGCAAGAAAACTTGCACGAGGTTATGATTTCGATGAACCAGGCGCGCCTGTACTTCCAGCTGATGACCGAGGTGCGTAATCGCCTCCTAGAAACCTACCAAGAGCTCATGCGCACCCAGATTTAACAGCGCATTGTGCATAACGCAGCGCCAAAGCTGGCTGCTTTGTCGCGTGCTCGGATTTGGATGTTCCGGTAGTAGCCCGCTTGAAGGTTCAGGATGATGTCGCTAGAAAGTTTGAAACAGTTCCTGAGCCGGCTCACACTTGGCCAGCGTCTGGCGCTGGGCACAGTCGTAGTCGGCAGTATTCTGTTACTTTTGGGCATTGCCTACTGGGCCGGAAGGCCAGAGTATGCCTTGCTTTTTGGTGGGCTATCCCCTGCTGATGCCAGTCGGATTGTCGAGACGCTTCAAGAAGAAAACATCCCTTACCAGCTCAAGGAAGGGGGCAGTGCCATCTGGGTTCCCCAAAACCGCGTCTATGAACTTCGCCTGCGTTTTGCTGGGGAAGGGGTCATTAGCGATGGTCCCGTGGGCTATGAGCTGTTTGATAAAGGCACGCTCGGCATGACCGACTTTATGCAGCGGCTCAATTACAAACGGGCGCTTGAAGGAGAGCTAGCCCGCACGATTATGAGCCTGCAACAGGTCGAGTTGGCTAAGGTGCACTTGGTCCTTCCAGAACGGAGCCCATTTCGGGAAACGCAGGTGGCACCTAGCGCTTCGGTGCTACTGGTGCTCAAACAAGGCGCACGCTTAAGTGAGCAGCAAATTGACGGCATTACGGCCTTGGTGGCTGGTGCTGTTGAAGGTCTACAGCCCGAAAACGTCACCGTGCTTGATGCGCGGGGGAACCTGCTTTCCAACCCCGATGCCGGTAATCCTGAGCTGGCGCTAAGCAGTACCCAACTCAAACTGCGCCAAGCGCTCGAGGCCCATTTGACCGAAAAGGGCCAGTCTATGCTTGATCGCGTGTTGGGACCGGGAAACGCGATTGTGCGCGTTGCGGCTACGCTGAACTTTGATCAAGCCGTCACAGAACGCCAACTGATCGATCCCGAAAGCGCCACCGTTATCAGCGAAGAGCGCATGGAAGAAACGGGAACGGCCGAAGGCAACACCTCAGCTAACTCGATGGTGCGCAACTACGAGCTTAGCCGCACCATCGAACGCATTCAGCAAAACGGAGGCAACATTGAGCAGCTAACCGTCTCTGTGATTCTCAACCAGCGCTACACCGTGGCAGAAGATGGCTCACGACAAGCGCGTCCCTACACCGAGGAGGAGATGCGCGAAATTGAGGAGCTGGTCAAAAATGCCGTAGGATTTAACGCCCAGCGAGGCGACCGCATTGCCATTCACCAAACCCGCTTCGACACGCAGATTGACGACCAGCTTGCCCAAGAGCTGCGCGAGCAGCGCCGCCAAGAGCAATTGAATCTGTATATCCGCTACGGGCTAATGGCGCTGGCCCTAGGTTTAGTGGTCTGGCTGCTACGGGCTGCTATGCGACGCATTGGGGATCTGGCAGGCACCACCCAAGTGCTCATTGGCCGCGTCGATCGCGAAGCTCTTCAGGCCGGCGTCTCTCCCGAAGCCCTTCAGGGCAAAGCCCCAACGCCTGGACTCGCTGCCGGTACGGAAGAAGAGCTGGTGATGATCGACGACATTTATACCAGTCGACTCTCAGCCGAAGCCAAAGCCCGCATTAAGGCCAAGCACTTGCTCTTCGAAGAGGTGCAGAAAAAAGTAAACGAAAAACCCGAAGAAACTGCAGAAATCATTCGGAGCTGGATGGTCAGCGACCTTAATGCCTAATGCCTATGGCCACCAAAGCCAAAGCGACCGATCGGCCTGTTGCCGAGCTGACCGTGCACGACCTGACAGGAGCGCAGAAAGCGGCCGTCCTGCTCATTGCCATGGGCACGCAGGCAGCGGCTAAGATTCTCAAATACCTGCGCGACGATGAGGTCGAAAGAATCTCTATCGAGATTGCACGCATGCGAAACGTCAGCGCCGATGTCGTTGAGGCCGTCTTGCTGGACTATCGCGACTCGGCCCTGGCCCACGATTACATTGCCCAAGGAGGGCTTCAATTTGCGCGGGAAGCCCTAGAAGCAGCCCTTGGCCCACGACGTGCCGAAGAAATCCTAATGCGCGTCGAAGCCGCCATGCAGGTGTCGGCCTTTCACCTGTTACAAACCGTTGAAACCGCCCAGCTCGTCAACTTCATCCAGAATGAGCATCCACAGACCGCTGCGCTTATTCTGGCCCATTTGAATGCCCGCAAGGCTGCCGATATCATCTCAAACCTGCCCGAAGAGTTGCGCACGGAAATCATGTACCGGCTGGCCACGATGGGCAAAACCTCGCCAGAGCTGCTACGTGACATTGAAGACGTCATCCGTCAACACATTAGCGCGGTGTTTGGCGCTGAGCTCAGCACTTCGGGTGGCGTCGAAAAGGTTGCCGAAATTCTCAACAGCACCAGCCGAACGGTCGAGCGCACGCTGCTGGATGCTATCCGTGAGCGCGATCCCGAACTGGCCGCTTCGATTAAGGCCTTGATGTTTACGTTTGACGATCTGGCCCATATCAGCGATCGGGACATGCAGCGTCTGCTGACGGAAGTGGACCAAAAAGACATTGCCCTGGCCCTCAAAGCCGCCTCAGGCGAGCTCAAAGAAAAGATTCTCCGCAACGTCAGCGAACGCGCAGCGAAGATGATCCAAGAGGAACTCGAGCTCATGGGACCTGTCCGCGTGCGCGACGTCGACGAAGCCCAGCGACGCATTCTCGAAACAGCACAACGTCTGGAAGAACAAGAAGAGATCACCTTGACGCGCACAAGCCAAGAACTATTGATTTAATCCCAGTGCCATGGCCCGGCTTATCTCTTTGGTTGAGCACCTCAAAACGCAGCCTGAGCGGCCCTTCCCGCCACGGCTCACCAAGACCCAACTGCGAGTGCCGGCAGATCCGGAGGAAACGCAAGCTTTTCGTCACCACGGCCTACTGCGGCGCCAGCAAGCCCGGCAGGCCCAGCCCATCGAAATTGATGCAGGCGAGTGGATGCAAACAGAGAACATCTTTCGCATTTCTGCTGAAGAAAATGACCCACCCCCACAGGATGCCATGGATGAATCTGCGCTCAAGGCCAAGCTGGAAGCCGAGTGGCAGCAAAAGCTCGAAGTAGCCATCGCACAGGCCCGCGCTGAAGGCGAAGCGGCTGGTCGTGCTGCTGCTGAAACCGAATGGCGCGAGCGCCTGCTTCGGCTTCAAGCTGAGTGGGCTGACGAGCTAGAACGCCTCCGCCAAGCCTGGTATGCCTATACCCGTCAGCTCGAGCCCATGCTGGTAGAAATCGCGCTCGAGGTAGCTGAAGCGCTTCTGGATGCCCCGCTTCCGGAAAGCCTTAAAGGCGTTTCCGCACGTGTCTTAGCCGAGGCGGTTGAGCAGCTGGCCCGAGAAACCCCGATTGAGATCTCAATACACCCAGTCGACTTCCTGCGCCTTCAAGAACAGGGCGTGATTGCCCAGCTTGAAAGTCGTCATCCTGAGCTGCGTTGGCAGCTTAACCCTGCACTGAAAGAAGGCGACTGGGTCGTGCAAACCCCCTCAGCGATGCGCCGCAACATCCGCCAGGAACTGCTCCAAACCTTGCGCCAACGCTTAGGACTGCTGCCGGCCGTCCCAGAAGCTTCGGACCAAGCACCAGATAACCATGCCTGAACTCCCTTCCCCTGAGGCATCATTTACAGCCCACTGCTTGCGGCAGATTCGCAAGCATCCACCGAGACCCCTGCATTTTGGCAAAGTTCAGAGTGTGGTGGGTTTGCTGATCGAAGCCTCCGATCTACCCGCTGCTGTGGGCGAGCTATGCTATATCCATGAGGGAGAGCAGCCAGAGGCGCGGCGCATCAAGGCCGAGGTCGTTGGTCTACGTGGACGCACCACACTCCTCATGCCCCTGGAGCTGACGCGTGGGCTTAGAGCCGGGTGCCTGGTTGAACCTTCAACCCTTCCCCTAACCGTCCGCGTGGGCCAGGCGATGCTAGGCCGCGTGATCGATGCCAGTGGTCGCCCTATCGATGGTAAAGGTCCGCTGCATTTGACCGAAGAGCAACCCGTGCACAGCGACCCTCCTCCGCCACTTACGCGCCGCATGATCGATACCCCCCTGCTAACGGGCATCCGAGCAATCGACACGTTCTTAACCCTAGGCCGTGGGCAACGCATCGGTATTTTTTCGGGGTCTGGCGTGGGTAAAAGTACGCTCCTGGGCATGATTGCCCGCCGTGCCCGTGCCGACGTAAACGTGATCGCCTTAATTGGCGAGCGCGGTCGCGAAGTGCAAGAATTCATTGCCGACAACTTGGGCGACGAAGGGTTACGCCGGTCGATTGTTGTAGCCGTCACTGGCGATCAAGCCGCCATCAACCGGGTCAAAGGAGCAAGCGTGGCCATGGCCCAGCGCGAAATTGGACTGGCCGTAGGCGAGCCCCCGACCACGCGCGGCTACACCCCAAGTGTCTTTGCCCTGCTCCCTCGGCTGCTGGAGCGTGCTGGCCCAGGTGCCCAAGGCAGCATCACGGGCATCTTCACCGTGCTTGTCGACGCCGACGACATGAACGACCCTATTGGAGATGCCGTCCGCGGCATCCTCGACGGGCACATTGTGCTTTCGCGCCAACTAGCCCATGCCAACCATTTTCCTGCCATCGATGTCCTGCAAAGCGTCAGCCGCGTCATGCCGCGCATCACCACAGCCGAACACCGCGCGCTCGTCGAGGAAGCCCGACGCCTGCTGGCCATGTATCGCGAAGCCGAAGATCTTATTCGCGTCGGCGCTTATGAAATGGGAACCCGGCCTGAACTCGACCGCGCCATTATGGCCTATGACATGCTTATGGCCTTCCTGCGCCAAGGCGTCGACGAAACCTCTGAAGACCCCGTTGGCGACCTAGCCGCCCTCTTAAAAAGCTTGCCGCCAGCAAAACCCCCAGCCAAATCCCGATAGATTGGCCGGCCTTTTGCAGTAAGCGTCCATAACCTCTCAGAACCGCTATATTGACTCCAGAAAGTACCTATGCGCGGCAAGAAATTCCGCTTTTCGCTCCAAAGCGTGCTGCGCCTACGGCAGCACCAGACCGAACAGGCTGCTGAAGCCTTGGCCCAGATCACGCACGCCCGCTTGCAGTTGGAGCAACAGCTTGCCCAAGCCCAGAAAGAGCTCGAAACATTGGAAAAACAGCTCATCTTAGCGCAACCCACCCTGGATCCCGTGCAGCTTAGGCGTTACGAAGCACACTGGTTAAGTGCACGGCGTCAATTGCGCACCTTAGAGCAGCAGCTGGAAAACCTACGTCGCCAAGAGGCCGAAGCACGACAACAGGTGCTCGAATGCCATCAAGCCGAGGCTTCTCTTGAACGCCTACGCGACCACCAAAAAGCCCAACATACCCAAGCCGAGCTAGCTGCTGAAAATGCCTGGCTCGATGAGCACGCTACAGGCGCTTACGTCCGCAAGCACCTACACCTGAGGATGCCATGAAGATGCTGCTACGCATCCTATTGGCCATACTGGCCTTTTTGCTGGGCGTGATCGGTATGTACTTCGCCATGCCCTATGTGGCCCCACAACGCGTCGCTCAGGTTCAGGATAGTTTGGCTGTCCTAAGGAACGACACAACCGCCATCGGCGCGCTAGGTCAACAGACTCTAATGCATGCAGATAGCTTGCTAGACCATTTCCAGTGCGCCGACTCAGCGGCTTTGCTGGCGCTTGTAAGCGCACAAACAGCCTTGCGTGATTCCCTTAAGGTAGCACGCGACACGTTGGCGCAACTGCGCCAGGCGCTCCAAACCGCCCAGCAACAGGGCGCCTCGTTGCGCCAGGCCTTGTACCAAGCAGAAGCCCAAATGCAAACCCTCCAGCAAAGACTGGCTTCGCTAGAAACCCAAAAGGCACGCGCCGATGAGCTGGCTGCCACCATCACACGCATGGAAGACAAGGAGCGACGTGCCCTGGTTAGCCAGCTCCCTCCTGAAGTCATTGAGCTGCTGTATCAAGCCACCAGCGGACGCGGGCGTACCTTGCTGTTGCAGTCTTTGCCTCCAGAACAAGCTGCCCGATTGGTCAATCGCCTGATTGAGCGACCCACCGCACAAGAGGTTTCCCTACGTCCCGCTGGCAGCCAGTAAACCTGACTTAAGCTAGGCCATGAACGTATCCCCTACACCGCTACCGCTGCCCCCAGCCACAGAAATGGGGTTCACCGGGACAACGCATCACGCCACCGAGTCCGATAGCGACAACACCCAACCGGAAGCCCATGCACGTCGCCGGTTTACGCACTTGCTAGAGGCCATCTGGCAACTCGTTTTTCCTATACCCTCAACGGAAAAGGCATCACCCCACACCTCAACCCAGGCCGACGAGCCGTCTTTTAGCCCACACGCAACAAGCACCGCATCTCCACAGTCAGCGTTGGTGGATCACCAACAGATCCCTGGCCCCGAATCCTACACCCAACCTGCTATGGGCAGCACCGCATCGGTGCCTTCTACTGAAGCAGCTTCAACGACTTGGATGAACAACACCCCAGACGCTCAACCTATCATTGAGCATCCAACGACAGCACAGCAAAAAAACCCGAGCAACAACGGGCACCCGCAGATAGCCCTTGCAGAACACGCGGATATCGCGCAGCACCTTGCCTACAACTCAACTAAACTGGCCCAAGCGATCCCTACCCCATCTTCGATTACGGACCAGAAACAGCTTCTCGAGGCTCCTGCCCCCAATACCCCACCTGCCCAGCAGACAACCGTACATCACTCACCACAAGCCCCCCAATTTCCCTTCGAAGACCAGGCTGTTTTGCCATCATCGGCTGAGTTCGCTACCGATGCCTCTCTCATCACCCGAAACGGGCAGGCCTTTGCTCCCAAGACTGCTACAAACGATCCTGCACCTCCAGCATCCCAGACAGAGGCACTTTTGTCTGAGATAGCAAAACAGACCGAAGCCGCATCTCCCCAACCCAGGCACTCTACCTCACCCGCTGACACCAAAGCACCTACGCCAGCTTGGCCTTTTTCAGATGTCCCTCAGCAGCCACAGATGATCGAGGCAAATAAACAAGCCAACCCGATCACAAGCGCCGTACCGAGTGCCGTGCCGGGACCGGGAACCGGCGCAAACAAACAAACCAACCCGACCACAAGCTCCCCTCATTTCCAACGACAGGTTAACCATGTAGCTTTTCAGAAGACGAACGGAGCGCTGGGCCTACAACCTGCTGAGCAGCAAACGTTGCTGCAACCTCTCTTTACGGAAGATCCTACGGTTTCAGCTATCAGCTCAAAGCCATTGCATCAGCAACCAGACATTGTAGCGGCTGAAGCTGCGCAAGTCAATCAGCTTCGTGCTTTAGAAACGGATCCCTTCCTGCGCTCAATCCCAGACGTTCATCCTCAGAAAGCACATGTGCCGCCACTTTCCAGACAGGCAGCGTCGTACGTAGTCGATGCTTCGGTCCCGCAACAAGCCGCAAAAACGCAAATCCTGTCCCCTTTAGCGACAGTGCCCTCAGGGGCGATCCCCGAGCCGGAGCTCAAGACGTCCACGCCCCGGTCGCAGACACATGCACCAAGCACTACGCCCCCCATAGCGATGGCCGAGTCCCCCGAAGAAGGAGTCCATGAGACATTCTTTCCCGCTATGGAGGAAAAAACGCCGCCACCTTCCTTAAAGGGCATGCCTTCAGAAGGTGAAGACTTGGGGATCCTCAAGCCAGAAGCCAAAGCTGTTGAGGAATCGCTGCTGTCTGTCCCTGATGAAATCGTTCGGCCAGATGTACCGCTCCGACCAACGCCAGCTGCCATTGGCTCATCGGTCTTACCGCATGCAATTCGGAGTGCTGCGTGGATACAGGTGCTGTTCGCTTATAGTGAACGCATCGTTCAGCTAGAGCGCGGAAAGGCCCTTGAAGTCACCCTAGCTGATGGATCGGGCACGATGCACATTCGGGCGCAGCGCGAGACCGATCGCGTCACGGTCGCCGTGCATTTTAGCGACCCCACGTTGCGCGCCCTAGCTGCTGCGCATGCGGATCGCATCCAGGAGGCATTGCAGGCGCAATACCAAACAGCCGTGCAGCTGTCGCTCACCGGGGGAGAAAGCCAAAGCAGAGGCTGGCAGACGTTTACGGAAGCGTCCGAGAATGGTACAACGCTTGCTGGAGAGGTTTCAGCCCCCGCTTCCGAGGCATCCCCGACTTCCCCAAGCCGGGCTATGCGCCCTGGAAGTACTTACGAATGGATTGGCTAAGCCTGAACGCATTATGTCGCTCATTGCCCCTATCGAAGCTATTCGTAACCAAGCGCTCCAAGCCACACCAGCAGCGCCGGGTTCACAAACGCTGGATAAAGAAGCTTTCCTGCGGTTGCTGGTCACCCAGCTGCGCTATCAAGACCCAACCAATCCGCTCGATAGCCGGGAGTTTGCCGTGCAGCTAGCGCAGTTTAGCACGGTTGAGCAGCTGATTGAAATCAACAAAGCGCTGACAGCGCAAAATGATGCTTACGGGGCCCTAGCCCAAGGCATTCATAACAGCGTAGCGGCCGGGCTGGTGGGGAAGGTGATCGAAGCCGAAGGCAGCCGTATCCGCTGGACAGGTGAACAGGCCGCAGCCTTCCGGTTTGTGCTCGACGGCAACGCACAGCAAGTAAGTGTGCAGATTCGCAACGAGTCTGGCCAGCTGGTGCGCACCATACAGCTTGGACCTCAAGCTGCAGGAGAGCATGAGCTTTCCTGGGATGGGCGAGACGATTCAGGAAAGTCCTTGCCAGCCGGCACCTATATCCTAGAAGTGACAGCAACCAATGCCGAAGGCGATCCGATAGCCGCACGCACAATGGTACGTGGACGCGTCGATCGCGTGACGTTTGGTCCAGAGGGCATTCTGCTTTGGATAGGCACCTATGCGATTCCCTTGCAAAACGTTCGCGGCGTAACCTCAGCGTAACATCCAAACCCTAGACGCCATGCAGGTACAAGAACTGGCCCAACGCGTTTCGTCTGCTGCTGGGCTGCCTTCGACGGCTAGATCCTCAGAAATATCCCGAACGCATGACCCGCCAGAAGGCACGTTTGCCCACGTCCTTCGTCAAGTGCAAACTGCTGGTGAAGGGTTGCGCCTTTCGGCGCATGCCCAGCAACGCATCGCGCAGCGCCATATTGCCTTCGACGAACTTCTGGCGCGACAGCTGAGCCAAGCGGTGCAGGAGCTAGCCAGTAAAGGCGCCCGAGAGGCCTTAGTGCTTCACCCTGAAGCTGCCTTCATCATCAGTGTGCCCAACCGCACCGTGGTTACTGCACTCGACCGCCAGGAAATGCCACAGCGCATTTTTACGCAGATTGACAGTGCTTACATCTTGTAAAAAATCCGGCAGGCCCCTTATGGGATGCCGGTGGCTGCAGCTGACCGACTGAAGCTGCGGCATCAGTCTAAAAACTTTAAACCTAACCCAAGTAGTGCCATGATTCGCTCACTCCGCACCGGCGTCTCCGGACTCAAAAGCCACCAGGTCCGCATGGACGTCATCTCCAACAACATTGCCAACGTCAACACTACGGCCTTCAAGCGTGGTCGCGCTGCCTTCAATGAACTCTTTGGCCAGACCCTGCTGGGTGTAGGTCGAACGGCTGGCGGCCGTGGCATCAACCCTGCTTATGTTGGCCTGGGCGTCGCGGTTGGATCGATCGATGTCAACTTTGCCCAGGGTGCCCTTGAAAACACGGGCGTGGCCACCGATCTAGGCCTCAACGGTGACGGGTTCTTTGTCGTGCGCGGGGGCGATCGGCTTTACCTGACACGTGCCGGCAACTTTACAGTCAATCGCTTTGGCGAACTGGTGACCAATACCGGCCTGCAAGTGCAAGGCTGGGCTTTTGACGAAAACGGCCAGTTGCGCTCGGCAGCTTTGCAGGATGTGCGCATTCCGCTCAATGCCACGGCTCCCCCAAAACGCACCGAAAACATCTATATCCGTGGAAACCTCAGTGCCGAAGCCGCAATCGGCGACAGCATGAACGTCTCGACCATCGTGTACGACGCGCAGGGACGAACCTATACGCTGATCATCCGCTTTACCAAAACCAATACTAACGAATGGCAATGGGAAGTCCTGGACGCCAACAGCAATCCCATCCTCGACAGTAGCGGCAATCCCCAAAGCGGCACGCTGTCGTTTAACAACGATGGGACCTTGGATTTGGACAGCGACCCTACGACGTATCCGGATGCCGGCACCTTAAACATACCGTTCGAGTGGGATATTGATGGCGATAGTACGTTTGAGACGTTCACGTTGAATTTGGCTGGTGACGATGCTGCAATGACCCAGTTTGCAGGCTCTACCACTGCCATGGTCCGTAACCAGGACGGGGTTCCCCCGGGGTCGCTTGTGGGCTTCAGCATCAACCAAGAGGGCATTGTTGAGCTTAACTTTTCCAACGGCCAGCAACAACGGCTCTATCAGATTGTCCTGGGCATGGTCAACAACCCTAACGGCCTCCAGCAAGAAGGAGACAACCTTTGGAGCCTTACCAGTGCCTCAGGGGACCTGATGCTGGGTCGCGCTGGTGCCGAAATGAACCGTACTGTGATCGTAGCTGGAACGCTCGAAATGAGCAATGTGGACCTAGCTACTGAGTTCACTGACATGATTGTTACCCAGCGAGGTTACCAGGCTTCGGCGCGTATCATTACCACCTCCGACGAAATGCTCCAAGAACTGGTACAGCTAAAACGATAAGCTTTCTGGCGAGCCTCCACGCTGCGCCCTGACCTTGCAAGGGTCAGGGCGCAGCGTTTTTAGCCTAGGGCTTACCTAAAGAAGTTCGGCTTTTGGTCGATATGGTAAGCCGAAGGCCTTCTTACGTCCACCAACGTAATGCTGCCATGCAATCGCACACCAAGCATGCTTCCCTGCTTCAGCTGGTCAGCTTTCTGATTGATCAGGAAGAATTTGGGGTTGACATCCTCAATGTGCAAGAAATCATTCGGCCTGTCGACATTACGCGCGTGCCGAATGCCCCAGCTTTTGTCGAAGGGGTCATCAACCTACGGGGCCGTATTGTACCTGTAGTTGACCTACGCAAGCGTTTTAACCTGCCTACCCGTGAGCGCGACAAAAACTCACGTATCATTGTCGTAGAGCTGGGCGATAAGATTGTGGGCTTTATGGTCGATGCTGTACGCCAGGTGTTGCGCGTAGATGCCAGCGTTATCGAGCCTCCACCAGAGCTGGCTATTGGCATCGACGCGGGCTACATCACGGGTGTAGCCAAGCTAGAAGACCGGTTACTGATCTTACTGGATCTGGAACGCATTCTCTCAGAAGAGGAAAAGCAAGAGCTCCGGCCTGTTCAGGAGCGTGCCGAGGCCCATATGGCATAAGCCTTAATCCGGAAAAGCTATGGTTTTACCCGACGGTTTTGCCCACCCAGACCCAGCAGTACGCCTGGATACCCTGATCACTTTTCTGGCGCAAACGCCGCCCGAAGAAGCTGTTCAGGTTGCTGCCCTGTGCCTGCACGATAGCGATCCAGGCATCCGTGAAGAGGCTGCTCAGTACTTGAGTGCCCACCCGACACCAGAGGCAGCGCAAGCCATAGCACCCATCATTCAGCACCCTGAGCTTCCGATACGGAATTTAGCCGGTGAACTTTTAGTACGCATAGGTCGACCAGCTGTTGAAGCGCTGTTGCCTTTTGTAGATAGCCCAAACGCTGACGTTCGCAAATTTGCCATCGATGTGCTGGCCCAGCTTCCAGCCCAGGACGTAGCAGACCGAATTGCAGCGCATATCGAAGACCCCGATGTCAATGTGCGGCTTTCCGTGATCGATGCCTTAGGCATGCTGAAAGCCACAGGCTATGCTCCCCTGCTGCGCCAGCGATACGCGGATCACCCGCAAGAGCGAGCGCACATTTTAACCGCCCTGGGGGCCTTCCGCGACCCGCGGGATTTGAAGCTAATCGAAACCGCCCTAAACGATCCAGATCCAGTGGTGCGCTACGCTGCAGCCGAAGCCTTAGCCCGCTACCCGATCCCTGAAGTGCTTACGCTACTTTTGCAACAACTTGCTCAAGCTACCCCAGAAGCACGACCCCTTATTCTGTACGATTTGATCGAAGCCTACGAATCGGCTCCAGCACCTCGGCCTCCTTTACCTGAAACACTTCGGCCCTACTTTTTGGAAATGCTCTTTGAGCCCGACCTAGAGTTCAAAAAGGCCGCCATTCGAGGCCTGCGATATCTGTTCGATACGGCAACGCTAGAGGCCTTGCTGGAGCATGCTGGGCAGCACGACGAGCTAGACATCGCCCTGTTTGAAGCAATCGCTACACATCCAGAAACGCTGACCTGCATTGCCCGCTGCGCAGAAAGTGGACGCATGTCGCTCAATGCCGCGGCTGGATTTACCATCGCCCTATTGGCTCAAGGCTGTATCGACGACGTGCAACTTCCACAGGCTGCCCAGTTCCTTCAAGCTCATTTTGAAAACCTGGATGCTGAAACCAAAATGGCGGCCATCACGCTCGCGCTCCAGCTGCAACACCCAGCCTTTAGTAACCTAGTGCAGCAGGGGCTGCACGACCCAGACCCCAGCGTGCGCCACTATGCCGACGATGTGCTGTACGCTACGCAGCGTAAATGAGTCCTCCACCCCTAACCCTCAGCGCTTATGAGCCTGCTGGCCCACCTACCACTTACGCCCCAGCAAGGTGCACTTTCCGACGAGGACTTTCAGCAGTTACGCGACCTGATTTACCAAACAACCGGCATTTTCTTTCAGGAGAATAAGCGTTATCTGCTGGAAAGCCGCGTCAGACGCCGTCTCACCGAGCTTAAGCTGCCTAGCGCGCGTGACTACGTGCACCTGCTGAGCAACGGGCAAAGCAGTGAAGAGCTCCGCAGGCTTATCAATGCGATTACCATTAATGAAACGTTCTTTTTTCGTGCCCCCGGGCAGCTTGAGGTTATAGAAAACCACCTTGTGCCCGAATGGCTGCAGCTCAGGCGTCCTATTCGCATTTGGAGCGCCGGTTGCTCCAGCGGTGAGGAGCCCTATACAATCGCGCTTTTCTTGCGACACAACCTACTGCCTCGCTACCCCCAGCTTCGCTTTGAAATCATCGGTACCGACATTAACACCGAAGTGCTCCAGCAAGCTCAAGAAGGGCTATACGGAAGTTATGCCATACGCAACCTTCCCCCCGAGTACCTACAACGCTATTTCATTGCAGCAGGCAACTACTACCGGCTTCGCCCGGAAATCCGCCAGATGGTTCAGTTTCGCGTGCTCAACCTGGTTGATACGCTGGCCATGCAGGCCATGCGAGATTTCGATCTGATCATCTGCGCTAATGTTTTGATCTATTTCGACGATAATATCAAACGCCGGGTGGTACAGTCTTTCTACCGAAGTCTGGTGCCTGGCGGCTATCTGTTTATTGGATTTTCTGAGACGCTTTATGGCATCAGCCAGGCGTTTCATCCGGTACGCTGTGGCAAGACCATTGTGTATCGGAAGGAACTTCAGCCGGAGGAAACGTCAGGCAACTAAAAACAAAGGGCTATGGCCAAGACCGTTCTGGTCGTCGACGATTCCAGCACCGCAAGAAAGTTTGTCACTTTCGCCCTGCGTGCGCAGGGCCTAACGGTACTGACAGCTTGCGACGGCCTAGAAGCTTTAGAGAAACTGGCCCAAACGCCGGTAGATCTGGTCATTACCGACCTGAATATGCCCAAGCTGGATGGGATAGGGCTGGTGCAGGCGCTTCGCGCAGACCCGGAGTACGCCCACATTCCTATCCTGGTGCTGTCCTCGCTCGAAGATGCCGAGCTGGTCAGCCAAAGCCAGCAACTGGGCGTGCAAGCCTACCTCACCAAACCTTTTGATGCCCAACGCCTACAGTACGAAGTTGCCAAATTTATCTCGTAAGGAGCCATGAAATTCTTGGTCGTTGACGACTCTCCCACCATGCGGCGCATTGTATGCAATGCGCTCCGTGAAATCGGCTATACCGACGTGATCGAAGCCGGCGACGGCGTCGATGCACTGGAAAAACTCGAGCAGGAAACGGTCGACTTTGTTATCACCGACTGGAACATGCCCAACATGAACGGACTGGAGCTAACGCGGACTATCCGAAACCACAGTCGCCTGAGCAACCTGCCTATCCTGATGGTCACTACCCGAGGCATGAAAGAAGACGTGCTTGCCGCCATGCAGGCACGCGTGAACAACTACATCGTTAAGCCCTTCACTCCTGAAGTGCTCCGCGAAAAAATCAACCTGATTCTCAAAACTGCCTAAAGCAATTATGGCTACGCAGCACATTCACGACCTGCTCTCTAAGCTCAACGAGCTACGGGCTGTTTTCATCTTAGGACAACGGGCCATTCCGTTCATTGAAGAAGTGGTTTACTTCCTACGGGAAATCTCACCGCTTCTAGAAGAAGTCAACGATTCGTTGGCCGATAGCACACGAAAAATGCCCAAGGCCAGCTCGCAGCTTAAAAGCGTCACGCAGGCCACGGAAATGGCCACAACGGAGATCCTGGACCTGATCGATGTGGTGCTGCGCGAGCTGGACGAATTTAACCAATCGCGAAGCCAAGCACCGCAATACCTCGAACAGCTCATTGCGCTTGATCAAGAGCTGCAGCAACGCCTGCCCAGTGCGCTACGGGCAGAACTGGAGGCCTGCTTTGCCACACGCCACCAGCTTTACGCAGCCCTTCAAGAACCTTTAGTGCACCAAGATCGCCTTATTGCTTCGGTGCGGGAACGCATGAACCGCATTATGCTGGCGCTTCAGGTGCAAGACATCACGGCCCAGCAATTAGCCGCCGTCAACCACCTCATCGAGTCTGTGCGCCAACGCATGGCGCATCTGATCCAACGCCTAGGAGGCGAAGTTCTCGAAGGACTGGACATGGCCAGTTTGTTTACTCCAGGCACATTCGACCCGCATGCCCACTACGACCGAAGCGGGAAACGCCAGCAGCGGGCTGACGCCATTATCGAAGCCTTCCAACAAGGAGATTTAGCTGAAGCGCCCCTGGCTTCGCAAGACGAAATCGATGCCCTCTTTAGCGGTAGCGCACCAACTTCTCAAAGCGCAATCGACGCGCTGTTTAACGGGACACCGACCTCGCAGCAAGAAATCGATGCCCTCTTTGGCGGCAAAACCCCTGCTTCGCAAGACGAAATTGATGCCCTTTTTAATAAACCACGGTCCTAACAACATCAAAGCGAGCACCCACGGGCCATGAGCGAGCATCCGATCTTTTTGGAGGAGATGCGGGAGATTGTAGAGAGTTTTGTGGTCGAAACCCGCGAAATCTTCGAAGACCTCGAAGCCGACCTGCTCCAGCTCGAAAAAAACCCCTCCGACCGCCAACTGATCGATAAAATCTTCCGCGCAGTGCACACCGTCAAAGGCACCTCGGGGTTTTTGAGCCTGGAGCAGCTCAGCCTCCTGGCCCACCACTTCGAAGACGTGCTCAACCGCCTGCGCCGCGGCACGCTCGCCTTCGAAGCTTCGATGATGGACGTGCTCTTCGAAGCCTTCGACCGCATGAAACTCCTCCTCCAACAGGTCGAAAATCGCACCCTGCAAGCACTTCCCTTAGAAGATATTCTGCGTAAGCTTAAGGCCATCGCCGAAGGAGAACCGCTAGCCCCTGTGTCGGCACCGACCGAAGCAGGTTTGACTGCGCTCAGCGCACCCCCTCCCGAGTCGGAAAATACCCTGAAGGCCTTAGCAGCCCACTTGTTTTCGGAGGAGATGCGGGAGATTGTAGAGAGTTTTGTGGTCGAAACCCGCGAAATCTTCGAAGACCTCGAAGCCGACCTGCTCCAGCTCGAAAAAAACCCCTCCGACCGCCAACTGATCGATAAAATCTTCCGCGCAGTGCACACCGTCAAAGGCACCTCGGGGTTTTTGAGCCTGGAGCAGCTCAGCCTCCTGGCCCACCACTTCGAAGACGTGCTCAACCGCCTGCGCCGCGGCACGCTCGCCTTCGAAGCTTCGATGATGGACGTGCTCTTCGAAGCCTTCGACCGCATGAAACTCCTCCTCCAACAGGTCATCGACCGCAACCTCTATCCCATCGCGCTCGAAAGTACGCTGCAAAAACTGCAGGCTATAGCCACGGGTCAGGCTGTCGCTCCACAATCCCAAGCCCCTCCCAAAGAGCCCATGCCTGTCACCGCCCCATCGCATAACGAAGCAACTTCGCCCAATACAGGCGGCGATGGCCAACTTGCCCACCGAGATCAGCATACCGAGACCATCCGCGTCGAAGTGCGCCGGCTAGACAACCTCATGGACCTGGTGGGCGAGCTGGTGCTGGGCCGGAACCGGTTGTTACAGCTCCTAAGCGACCTGCACAATGGTGCCGATGGTGAAGCCATGCGTGAACTGGCCGACACCACAGCCCAAATCGACTTTATCACCACCGAACTCCAGTCGGCCGTCATGCATACCCGTATGGTGCAAATCGGCCGCGTGTTTAACAAATTTCCACGCTTGGTTCGCGACTTAGCCCGTGAATTCAATAAACAAATCGAACTCATCATCGAAGGGGAAGAAACCGAGCTGGATAAGTCGCTTATCGAAGAAATTAGCGACCCCTTGGTGCACTTAATCCGCAACGCCGCTGACCACGGCATCGAAGACCCAGAAACGCGCCGTGCGCAGGGTAAGCCGCCAACGGGACGCATTCGCCTGGCTGCTGCCCAAGAAGGTAACCACATTGTCATCGAGGTGGAAGACGATGGGGCCGGAATTGATCCCAAAAAGCTTAAAGCGAAAGCCGTAGAAAAACAGCTCATTACCGAAAAAGAAGCAGCCGAGATGAGCGATCGGGAGGCCCTGGAACTCATCTTCCGTGCCGGCTTCAGTACAGCACAGCGTGTAAGTAAGGTTTCTGGCCGGGGCGTAGGCATGGACGTGGTCAAAACCAATATCACCAAGCTCAATGGAACGATCAACATCCATTCGGTGCCAGGCCAAGGTACCCGCTTTACGCTTAAGCTTCCGCTAACGCTAGCGATCATTCAAAGCCTTTTGGTGCGCGTAGCCCGCGAGACGTTTGCTATCCCACTGCATACAGTTATCGAGGTCGTCAAGCTTGAGCCTGAAATGGTCTACTCCATTAAAGGCCGTGAAGTGGTGCGTCTACGCGACACAGTTATCCCACTGCTGCGCATTGGCGAAATGCTTCAGGTACCTGATTGGCAGTACCGTCCAGAGCGCTCCTATGCAGTCATTGTCGGCATTGCGCATTATCGCTTAGGTCTGATTGTGGATGACCTGATCGGACAAAAAGAAATCGTTATCAAGCCCCTTGGCACCTACCTTAAAAAAGTCCCTGGTGTAGCCGGCTCGACCATTTTGGGCGATGGTCGGGTAGTGATGATCCTGGACATTGGCGAACTCGTTCGGCAGGAATCGCACCGGCTGCGCAACGGCCAACGCATCCGCGAAACTGTTATGGCCTAAGCTCGAAAACCCCTATGATCCGTGTTCTGATCGTAGACGATTCTGCCTTTATGCGGAAAGCCCTCGCGATCATGCTTGAGGGCGATCCGGAAATTACCGTTGTCGATACCGCACGGGATGGCCTGGAAGCCATCGAGAAGGTTCGCCAGCTTAAACCCGACATTGTAACGCTGGACGTCGAGATGCCCCGCATGGATGGCATCACAGCGCTGCGGCAAATTATGCGGGAGCATCCCGTGCCCGTCATCATGATCAGCTCGCTGACCCAGGAAGGTGCCCGCGCCACCATCGAAGCGCTAGAAGCCGGGGCAGTCGATTTTATTCCTAAGCAGCATGCCTACGTGTCGATCGAGATTTCTCGGATTCGGGCCGAGCTGATCGAAAAAATTAAAGCCATCACGCGGACGCGACCGCACCTGCGCATGCGCTCCCGCACCGCAGGACGCGAGCGTCTGCCTATGCTAGATTTTACAGATGCTCAAATTATTGCGATTGGCACCTCTACCGGGGGACCCCGCGCCTTGCAGCAGGTGATTCCGGCCTTGCCGGCCAATTTGCCTGTTCCGGTTGTCGTTGTGCAGCATATGCCGCCCCACTTTACGCGTTCCTTAGCTGAACGGCTCGATAGCCTCAGTGCCCTGCCGGTCGTCGAAGCCGAAGAAGGCATGCTGCTTCAACCAGGACGGGTTTTCATTGCGCCAGGAGGTCGCCATCTCCTGGTGGCCATGCCCAATGGCAAAGCAGTCCTGCGTACGCCTGCAGAGCCAGCGACACTGCACCGGCCTTCCGTAGACGTGACATTTGAAAGCGTGTGTCGCACCTTTAATGGTCGCGTCGTAGCCGTCATTATGACCGGCATGGGGCGCGATGGTCTCGAAGGCGCGCGCTTAATCCGACAAATGGGGGGCAAAGTGTTGGCCCAAGACGAAGCCAGCTGCGTAGTCCATGGCATGCCACGCGCAGTCGTTGAGGCCGGACTGGCCGATGCCGTGCTGCCCCTGGAACAAATCGGCCCAACGCTGGCCCGCGGCTTAGGGTGCATGCCAGCAGCAGCACCCAGCAGCACATCTTAAGAGGACCTTTCCGATAGTCGATACTTTAACTATAAGCGCCAGCTAACGGCTCTTTAAGCCAACCACCGGGGAAGCGTTGTAGATTAATCTGCGGGACAGCACCGCTATGGAAAAGTCCGCACCCATTGGGCTTGTCGCTGGATTTATTCTGATTTTTACCGCGATTTTTCTCGGGGGCGACTGGCTCATCTTTATTGACTTCCCATCAGTACTGATCACGGTAGGGGGAACTATTGCCGCGCTACTGGTGGCGTATTCCCTTGAAGAGCTACAAACCATTCCACAGGGCCTAGCCCATTTGTTTCGCTTTACCCCACCGAATCTGGAGCAATACGTCAGCCTTTTTGCAGAACTGTCCCGCACAGCCCGACGCGAAGGCTTGCTGGCTTTAGACCGGCGACTGGGGGAAATTGAGGATGAGTTCTTACGCTTTGGACTCGAAATGGCCGTTGACGGCATCGACGAGCAAGAAATCGAAGAAATGCTGCGCGCCCGTCTAACTGAGGAGGTAAGGCCCCGTCAACTGTTTGCCAAAATTATGACCTCGGCGGGCAGTTTTGCACCAGCTTTTGGTATGATTGGCACGCTAATCGGCCTGATCCAAATGATGCAAAACCTGAACGACCCTACCCAGATCGGGGCGGGCATGGCTGTTGCAATGCTCACGACGCTTTACGGTGCTGTACTGGCGAATTTGGTTTTTCTGCCTTTAGCCAACAAAACCCGACTTCAACTGGCGCAGCTGCAAAAAGCACGGGAAATGGCCCGCATTGGGATTTTGTCGATCGTTCGGGGCGACAGCCCAAGCATGATCGAAAAACGCCTACAAATGCTTGCAGGACAAACCACGGTCAAACCTGAGGCTGAAACCACCCCCCTAGCTAAAGCTGCTTAAGGTTATGCCCGAAGAAGCCTTGAACTTAGAAGAAGAGGACGACGAAGAGCCTTCTGCTCCAGCGTGGATGACCACCTTCAGCGACATGGCTACGCTGTTGCTGACGTTCTTTGTGATGATTGTGGCCATGTCGGAAGTTGAGGTGAAAAAATTTCAGGAAGCGCTCAGTTTTTTTCAGGGACGCACGGGCCTGCTGCAAAGCGAGATGGTAATTCCTTCGATCAAAAATCAAGTGGTAACGCAACAACAGCTGTCCCAAGAGCAAGCCCAAAAGTACGAAGAGCTTTTAAAGTACCTTGAGGAGAACAATCTGGCTGGGAAAGTTCAGGTGAACCTGACCGATCGTGGACTGCACCTGATCATCACGGATTCGGTCATGTTTCGATCGGGTGAAGCGGAACTGATCGAGCCCTCGCGCACCATCCTACGCATCCTAGCGGGAATGATCGATAGCCGTATTCAATCCGTGGTCGTTGAAGGCCATACAGACAATGTGCCGATCAGCACCACACGCTATCCTTCCAACTGGGAGCTTTCAGCTGCACGGGCCGCAGCCGTGGTGCGCTTTCTGCTGGAGCAGACCCGCGCGCTATCCCCCGAGCGCTATTTGGCCGTTGGCTATGGCGAGTTTCACCCGCGTGCACCTAACGACACGCCGGAAGGCCGCGCCCGCAACCGCCGCGTAGAGATTCTTTTTAACTGGGAGCCATGGCAGAACGAAACCAACCCGTATCTGAAGCGACAGACGCTGCCAACGCGGTAGCCCCAGCAGCGGAGGAAACACCTACCAAGCGCCGCTGGCTAAGTGGGCTGCTTTTGGCCGTTTTAACCCTGGGCCCTACAGGGGTAGGCGCTTGGGTCAGCTATTTTTATTATCCGACACTGCTGCAGGCAGCCGCGTGGTTTTCTGGCACGAATCCTGATAAGAAAGAAGAAAAACCCATCCAGTATGGGCAGTTTACCGAGCTACAAGGGTTCATTGTCAACCCTGCCGGAACAAACGGCACGCGTTACCTCATGGTCAACATTGGCCTAGAAAGCAACAAAGCTGACGTACTGGAAGAAGTCAAAGAAAAAGAAGTGGTCATACGCGACATCGTACTGAAGCTACTAAGCCAACGTACGGTGGAAGAACTGGCCGACATCCAGCTGCGCACCCCTATAAAAGAAGCCTTGCGCGACACGATCAATAGCGTCCTCCGCAAGGGAAAAATTGACCGCCTGTATTTTACGCAGTACGTCCTGCAGTAGTCCTATGGCAAAGCCGCTAAGTCAGGAAGAAATCGACATACTCCTTGAGGTCCGAAACCAGATCGGCGAAACCGGTGACTACGACCTCGAGGCGATCGAGTCGATCATGACGGCTGAGGCCGAGAAGAAAATTTTGCCTTATAACTTCAAGCGGCCTCGGCTGTTTTCGCAGGACCAAATGCGCGTCTTGCACTACGTGCACGAAGCCTTCGCGCGCGATCTTTCGGTGTACATGTCGGCCCAGCTGCGCACTTTGGTAGATATTGCGCTTTCGGCTATCGACCAGGTCTTGTACTCCGAGTTTGTCATGTCCAGCGCCCCACCTTCAGCCCTGTATGTGGTGGACGTGACTCCCTTAAACCAGCGTATTGTTGTCGAAATTGACCCCCGCCTCGTGATCTACACGGTGGAAAAGCTTTTTGGGGGTCCAGGAATTTTTCTGCGCAAACCTCGAGAAATCTCCCAGATCGAACGCCGCATCATGGATAAGGTGGTGATGCGGGCCTTTCGCGAACTGGAAAAAGCCTGGAGACAGATTCACGAAATTCAATTGGAAGAAATCGCCTTCGAGTCTAATGCCGAGTTTGTCCAAATTTTACCTGGGGTAGAACCGGCGCTGGTGGCCACGTTCGAAGTGACGATTTACGAACAGCGTTCGTTTATCAACATTTGCTATCCGTACATTTTGCTGGAGCGGATGCTAGGCCACAGCGCTATGAAGCAGTGGATGTCCAGCGCCACCAGCGAAGTGCCCCCCCAGGTACGTCAGCGCTATGAGGAGCGTCTAGAGAAAATCGAGCTTGAGCTGCGAGCCGAAATTGGCCGCACGCGCATCCCGCTTAGCGAACTCCTCACGCTGGAGGTAGGCGACGTGATCGTCCTAGAACGGCGCATTAACGAGCCGATACAAGTTTACATTGGTGAACACGAAAAGTTTAAAGCCATACCGGGTCGCTCGGGTAAATACCGGGCATTACGTATTTTGGAAGTTGTTCTCCCTGAACTACCTGTAGAGGAAGATGAGCTTGCCTCGCGCGCTTCCGCGGCTTGATGCCACCCGAGAGGCATTGCAAGCCTTTTTACAAACGCTCCTAGGACAATCCTTGAACCTAGAGCTGGGAGAGCCGTCTTCGGTAGAGACCAGTCAGCTGCCTACGCTTAGCCAGCAACATGTGTTGATTTGGGGTATACCGGCGCCTTTTGCAATTGCCCTACAACCAGACTGGGTACCCCTGCTGGCCCAAGCCATGCTTAACGAAAGCCTTCAGGCAGGGGATGCCGGTAGTGCAGACTTACTCAGTGAAGTAGCTGCCCAAGGCTATGGCGCGCTCCGCAACGCTTTGGCTGCTGACGGAGTTCGTTTGCCTGAAGTATCGTTTTCAGTAAACTTTCCTACCACAAAGGCTTCCCTTCCGGATGCGCTCCCAACCGCATTTATCCGTCTGCCTTTTACTTTGCACATTGGTGAGACCCGTCATAACGGCTTTTTGCTGCTTCCTCCTGGTGTAGCTGAGAAAACATCGACCACCGATGCAGGCGCAGCATCCCGTCCAGGTGGTGCTACCGTCGAGGTGCGCCCGGCATCGTTTAAAGACTTGGGGCCAGAGCGCATTGGCAACGGAGGGTTCAAAGGCAATTTTGAGCTCCTAGCCGATGTTGAGCTCGAAGTAGTTGTTGAACTGGGTCGGCGTCGTCTACCGTTGGCCGATGTGTTACGCCTAACGACCGGAAGCATTATTGAGCTGGAAAAATTGGTCGGGGAGCCGCTGGAAATTTATGCCAACGGACGGCTTATTGCCGAAGGTGAGGCTGTTGTCATTGACGAGCAATTTGGCGTACGCATCACCAACTTGGTTACGGGCAGTCGCCAGCGCGAAAAGACGCTCATCTAAGTGTTCCTGGCACAGTGTTCGCTCTAAGCCCTAGAAGTCTTGGAGCCTCATCCACGCTGTGCCATGCCATCGCTTATAAGTCGTGCTGTGCAGCAGATCCCCGCCCCATGGCGGCGCCTGCTGCTTTTCATTGCGGGGTTATTTGTCCTTTGGGCCCTGTGGCAATGGGCCACAGCCCCTTCAGGTCCCCCTCCAATTCCAGCCGATGCAGCGGATCCCACAACGTTCTCACAGCAGCATGCACCAACTGCAGAACCTGGCTTTTTACTACGCTACTTTCTGATTCTTATCGTCTTGGCAGGTGGTGCGCTGTGGGCGCTGCACTTGCGCCGGCGGGTTACCCCTGCAGCCAACACTATGCTGCTTCGCCCCCTTGGGCAGCTTTCATTGGGTCCAGGCCAGCAAATCCGGCTTGTGGCTTGTGGGGAGGAACTGTTGGTGCTAGGCGTAACAGCCCATCACATTACCCTACTCAAAAGTCTACCTTTACCGGCTGAACTGCGAACCGAAACAACCAGTGAGGCGGTGCGCGCTGCGACCTTTGCCCGCTTGTTGGAGTCTCTCCCTGTTTCCCTAAGTCGCTGACCGCTGCAAGCTGCTATGCTACGTGCGTGCCCCGTACTTCTCCTTATCGGGCTGCTCAGCGGGCCACTCCTTTCGCCGGCCCTTGCTCAGTCGGCACCCACTCAGCAAACCACCCCACCAAGCTCAGGGTCCCTTCTGGGTCCATTGCCTCAGATTCGACTGGGCGAAAACGAAGACTTCGAGCTGCCACTCCAGCTGCTCCTGCTTTTAACCATTCTTTCGCTGGCCCCCGCAATTATTATTCTAACCACCAGCTTTACCCGCCTGGTTGTTGTTTTTAGCATTCTGCGTACAGCCCTGGGCCTGCAGCAGTCGCCGCCAACGCAAGTGCTCATCGGCCTAGCGCTTTTTTTAACCCTGTTTATCATGCATCCTGTGTTTGACCAAATCCACAAGCAAGCGCTACGGCCCTACTTAGACAAGCAGATTACGCAAAAAGAAGCGCTGGAGCGTGCTGCCGCCCCGCTGCGCACCTTCATGCTTCGGCAAACACGTGAAAAAGACCTTATGCTTTTTATGGACCTGGCACGCATCGAAGCCTTCGATCGCCCCGAAGATGTGCCGTTTTACATTTTGGTACCTGCCTTTGTGATTAGCGAGCTCCGGATCGCTTTCCAAATCGGTTTTATGATTTTTCTGCCGTTTCTGCTGGTTGACCTGATTGTAGCCAGCGTGCTGATGAGCATGGGCATGATGATGCTACCGCCCGTGATGATTTCGCTGCCGCTTAAGCTTTTGCTGTTTGTGCTTGCCGACGGCTGGTACTTGATTGTGGAATCGGTCGTTCGCGGCTACTTGGGTACCTAAAACCGCTTTTGCTGCTATGAATAGCGACGTTGCGTTGTACTGGATTCAGGAAGCCCTAAAAACCGCCCTACTGCTTGTGGGTCCTTTGCTAGGCGTAGCCTTAGTGGTTGGCCTGGTGGTCAGCCTGCTACAAGCCATTACTTCGGTACAAGAGATGACGCTTAGCTATGTACCCAAAATTTTGGCAGTTGGTTTGGTGCTGCTGCTTTTAGCTCCTTGGATGTTACAGATGTTGACCGATTTTACGGTGCACGTGCTGCAGTTTATTCCGAACGTTTCCCGCTAACGCATGCCGCTGCTGAATCCCGAATACTTGCTTCGCGTGTTGTTGGTGTTTGTACGGATCAGCGGCGTATTGCTGACTGCGCCGCTTTTTGGGCAACTGGCCATCCCCGTTCGTGTGCGTCTTCTACTGGCGGTACTGCTGGCCTACAGCCTTTCAGGTCTGGTACGCACGCCTTTACCTCCCCACGTTGATCAAGCCCTCGGCTTTATGGTAGCGGTAGCCATTGAAGCCCTAACCGGCGTGCTGCTGGGCTTTGCCGCACATGTCGTTTTTTGGGCCGTTGAAATGGCCAGCGACCTTATTGGCTTTCAAGTCGGCCTGCACATGGCACAGGTGTTTAATCCCCTGGAGGCCCACAGTACCAATCCCCTAGGCCGGCTGCTATCGCTAACTACACTAATGGTGTTTGTACTCCTAGAAGGTCACCATGCCGTAGTGCGCGTGCTGGTCCGCTCGTTTGACGTTGTGCCTTTAGCCGGTGCCTATTTGGCTGGAAGTAGCCCTTTGCTCCTGCACTGGGCCTGGGAGTTTCTCGTACTGGCCTTTCGGCTGGCAGCTCCGTTTTTGGTCACTATCTTGCTCATTGATGTGGCTTTAGGGATCTTTGCACGGATTGTGCCGCAAGCTGACCTGTTTTCCATTGCCCTGCCGCTCAAGCTGCTGGTGGGCTTAGGGGTTGCCGTTTTTTACGTGCAGCATTTCTTCCCGCTGATGTTCTCGCTACTTGGGGACCTGGAAAACACCTTGCTGCGCCTGCTTGAAGCCATTGTGCCGCGCTAAAGGAAAGGTTTTCCCTCTGGGGCAGGTGTTATGGGCATTGGGAAACGCGTTTATCCAGGCGGCACTGTTTTTTCACCTGTGGTAACGAGAAAGCACGGAACCGCTTGAGGTATGCCCGAACGCGACCAAAAGCAATTTGACCCTACACCGCGCCGTTTGCAAAAAGCACGCGAGGAGGGCAGTGTCTTTCGGTCGCAGGAAGCCACAGCTGTTGCGCTGCTCATAGGCGCTCTGGCGATCCTGACTTTAGGCTTGCCCTATGCTTTTGCTCTGTTGCAGCAGGCCATGCGGCGCTATTTGGCCAGTGCACCCTTTTTCCCCCTGCAGGCCTCCTCGGTTGCTCTGGCTGTGCAGGATGCGCTTCAGGTGGCAGGCCGCTTGCTGCTTCCTTTTATGGCTTTACTATTTGTATTGGCTTTTGCGGTCAACGTCTGGCAAACCGGCTGGCATCCCACTGCCAAGCCCTTAGCGCCAAAGCCAGAACGGGTGAGCCCGGCAAAGGGCTTGCAGCGGCTATTTTCTTCACGCGGCCTGTTTAATTTGCTCAAAGCACTGCTCAAAGTAGCCATCGTGGGCCCGATTGCCTATTTCGTCATTGCGCGTCATTTACCTGAAATCCTGCTCCTCCACCTTTATCCCCTGGAAGTGATTGTGCAAAACCTAGGGCGCTGGATGCTGCAGTTGAGCGCATTTGCGCTAGGCGCATTGCTGCTGCTATCGGCTGCCGACTTTGCTTATGAGAAATGGCGCTATCGCCAGGATCTCAAAATGACGGCTCAGGAGCTCAAAGATGAGTACCGAGAGCTGGAAGGCGACCCCTTGGTCAAAAGCCGTCGCCTCAAAAAAGCGCGTGAGCTCCTCCGCAAGCGGCGGCTCGACCATGCGGTATTGCGTTCTGACTTTGTGGTGACAAACCCGACGCATTATGCGGTTGCGCTGCGCTACGATCCTACAGAAGCCCCAGCACCCCGCGTGATGGCCAAAGGCATCCGCAAACGCGCCTTGCGCATCAAAGCCTTGGCGCAGGCCTACAACATTCCGATCGTTGAAGACCCGCCTTTGGCAAGGGCTTTGTATCATAGCGTGCCTGAAGAGCACGAAATCCCCGAAGAGCTCTACCTGGCTGTGGCCACCATCCTGGCTGAGATCTACCGCCAGCGTGGCCGCAACCCCCACGCACAGGTCTAATCCTTCGGCCTAAAAGGAGTATATGGCAAACCTTGTCTCTGTCACGAATACGCCGGCCACACCCGTGGGCACGCTGCTTCGCCGGGTCAATACCGAGGCTTTTTTGGCCAGTAGCGTCGTTTTTATCCTGTTTGTGATGCTGGTGCCGCTGCCCCCGTTTCTGCTCGACGTTCTGCTAGCCACCAACATTACGATCAGTTTGGCCATTTTGCTCACGGCTTTTTATGCCGCCAGACCGCTAGAATTTGCGATTTTTCCGGGCTTACTGCTGCTTACCACCCTGTTCCGCCTCTCGCTGAACGTAGCCTCCACGCGACTCATCCTTAGCGAAGGCAAGGCCGGTGCACTGATTAGCGCCTTTGGGCAGTTCGTCGTAGCTGGCAACTATGTGGTAGGGGCCATCATTTTTATCGTACTGGTGATCATCAACTTTGTAGTAATCACCAAAGGCTCTGGCCGCATTGCAGAGGTTGCGGCACGCTTTACGCTCGATGCCTTACCAGGCAAACAGATGGCGATCGACGCCGACCTAAACGCTGGGCTCATTGACGAAACGGAAGCCCGGCGCCGCCGCGAAGAAATCGCCCGAGAAGCCGACTTTTACGGGGCTATGGACGGCGCGAGCAAATTCGTACGCGGCGACGCCATCGCGGGACTAGTCATTACGGCGGTCAACATCGTTGGGGGTTTTTTAGTTGGCGTTTTTCAACAGGGCATGTCGGCCGCCGAAGCAGCCCAGAACTTCATGCTTCTTTCGATCGGCGATGGCCTGGTTTCCCAAATTCCGGCGCTGTTGATTTCTACCGCGGCAGGCATCATCGTCTCACGCGCCAGCGGCGAATCGAACCTGGCCGAGGACTTCAAGGGACAGCTCTTCAAACGCTCTTATCCGTTACTGATCACAGGCAGCTTTTTGGTACTGTTGGGGTTGGTTCCCGGGTTGCCACTACTGCCTTTCTGGATGTTGGCAGGTGCTACATTGCTTTTGGGGTTTCAACGACGGCAAGCTGAGATGCAGGAAAAAGTGGGCGCCCAGCAACCCGAAACGCCTCCGTCCCAACCCCAACCTGTCGAAGACCCTACGGCGTTGCTTTTTGTGGATCCGTTAGAGCTAGAAATCGGCTACGGCCTGATTCCCCTTGTAGATCCCAATCAACATGGCGATTTGCTGGATCGCGTCAAAGTGCTGCGCCAGCAACTGGCTTTAGAGTTGGGTATCGTCATTCCTCCAGTGCGCATTCGAGACAACCTGCGCTTAGGTGCTAACCGTTACGTCATCAAACTTCGGGGCAATCCGGTTGCCGAAGGGGAAGTGCTTCCGGGCTACTACCTGGCCCTCTTGCCGGAAGGGCTTGAAGAAACCCCACCTGGACTGCGTACGCAAGATCCAACGTTTGGTCTGCCTGCACTCTGGGTAGCCGAGCGCAACCTATCTGAGGCAGAACGCCTGGGCTTGACGGTGGTCGAAGCGCCTGCGGTCATCACCACCCACCTCCTGGAAGTACTCCGCAAACATGCACACCAGCTCTTAGACCGTCAAGAAGTCAAAAAGCTGCTCGAAAAGGTCAAAGAAACACACCCGGCATTGATTGAGGAGCTCACCCCAGGCTTACTCAGCCTGGGCGCTATCCAAAAAGTGCTCAAAAAGCTGCTGCGCGAACGCATCCCTATACGAGACTTGGTCGCCATTCTCGAGACACTGGCCGACCATGCCACTAGCACAAAAAACCTGGATGTGCTGACCGAGTACGTGCGACATGCCTTAGCGCCTACCATCACGCGCCAATTCCTGTCTCAAGACGGCGCCATCTACGCCTTTGTGCTGGATCCTGTATTGGAACGGCACTTGCTACACCAAGCCGAGGCAGGAGAACTGCATCCTAGTACCCTGGGCTTGGAGCCACGACAGGCGGATCGCCTGCTCAAAGAGGCAGACCGCCTCACCAAACGCATGCTGAGCGAAGGGCGTCCGCCTATCCTGCTTACCTCACCGGTACTCCGACCGGTGTTGTATAGCTTCTTAACACCTTCAGTTTCAGACCTTAACATACTGTCCTACAACGATTTATTACCGGATGTCCGTGTAGAAGTTGTCGAGCAATTGCGGCTTCCTTAGTGCATGCCTTTAGCTTAAACCATGCGCATTCAAACACTCACTGGAGCAACCATTCAGGCTGCCTTGCTAGAAGCGCGCCGCCGCTTTGGCGACGACGTGGTGTTGCTGGAATCTATTCCTCCTCAAGGAGATCAGCCGGCCCGCATTACGATTATGGTGGACGAGCGGCTTGAGATGCCCGAAGCGCTCCCTTATGGCTATGGAGCTGCGCTGGCTCGAGCACAAAAAGCGGTCGGGAAAACGACACCTGCGGCAAACGACACTGCAGAGGTGCTTGTAGCCCCGCAGGCAAGCCCGGAAAAGCCGGCCGCTACGTTAAACGGGCGCGGGCAACTTTTTCCGCAACGCACAGCACCTCCAGCACCTGCGCCTAGTGCTACGGCGGGTTCGGCAGAGGTCCAGCTAGAACGTCTCAGCCGTCGACTGGCACGGCTGGAGCGACAGTTGGGAAGCGCGCTGGTAGGCACCTCGCATCGCTGGCTGGCACATCCGCTGGCCACAGAGCTGCTGCGCCAGGGGTTGCGCTCCGCTACGGTTATCCGGCTCTTTGACCGGCTTCTTGCCCAAGGATTTGACCCAGAGCAGCCCGAAGAGCAGTTGCGCTGGGCCCTAGCGCGTGAAATGCGACGCCAACTTTCGCCCACCACGCCTCGACCATTGCAAGGCACATTGGTATGCATTGGCGCAGCTGGTTCAGGCAAAACCTCTGTCGTGCTTAAATTGGCCCGGCATCCAGGTTTCTTTGGCAGGCGCTTGGTGGCCGTGTTGGTTCTCATGCCAGAGGAGGTTGAATCCCAGCCTTATATCAGCCCTGTAGATCTGTATCGCCGTTTTGAGCTGCCCGTCCAGACAGTTAGTAGGCCTGATGAGATGGCGGCCGCCCTTCGACGCCTACAAGGTTTTGATCAGGTGCTGATCGACACGCCTTCGCTTCCTCTCCTGGAAGGGCCAGCACGTCGTCTTCTGCTGCAGCTGCGGCAGCTCCTGTCGCCGATTGTACCCCTTCAGGTACTCTTTACGCTCAATGCTACGACCAACCTCGAAGACTTACCGCCAGAATTCCTGCAGCGGCTACCGCTGTCGCCCGATGCGTTGGTGCTCACGCACTGGGACGAAGTGCGACGGCCTGGTCGGCTCTACGACTGGCTTGTAGCCTTAGCCCGACCCGTTGTTTGCCTATCGAGCGGCAGCCGCGTGCCTGAAAGCCTAGAAGCGTTCTCACCTACTGCCTATATTGAGCAGCTACTTCGGTTGTAACCTATGAAACGCCGTTCAACAGTTGTTGCTGTAGTCAGTGGAAAAGGAGGCGTAGGCAAAAGCGTTCTCGCCGTTAACCTAGCGGAAACGCTGGCTATGCAGGGCGAACGCGTAGCCCTAGTAGACGTCGATTTTGGCCAAGGTGCTTGTAGCATCCTGCTGAACGAATCCCCTGCAGCCAGTGTGCTAGACCTCATGCGGGACCAGGCCACCCTTGAAGACGTGCTGCATCCTACAAGCAGCGGCCTTACCCTGGTTCAGGCCGTGACCGAAGCCGGACAAGCAGATGGACAGCAGGAGGAGCTCTACGCCACGCTGGACTGGCTGCTAAAAGAACTGCGCCACAACCACACCATTGTGCTATTGGATGCCCCAGCTGGTACCGAAGGCGCAGTGCGCTGGGCCTTGGATCGCGCAGACCTGGGCTTGCTGCTGCTGGTGGGAGAACCAACCGCCATAGCCGATGCCTATCGACTATGCAAACTGCTGTGGCAGCACGCTCCCCACTATCCACTTAGCTGCGTCGTTAACTTTGCCGATACCGAAGCCGAAGCCCGCAGCATTGCCGATCGCTTCGCTACCCTAACGCAGCACTTCCTCCACCAAACCCCAACATTTCTAGGCTGGATACCCTACGCGACCCAGATCCGCCGCAGCGTGCTGATGCAGCAACCAGCCGTTCAACAGCCCGGACCCGTGCGTAACGCCTTTGAACGCTTAGCCTATGCCCTCCTTCACGGCAAAACGACCCACGCAGCCTCTTGCCCAACCTCCTAAGCCTTAGATGGCATGCATCTTGCCTTTTGTGCTTTGTAAACCCATGTAAAACCCCCACCCTCAAGGGCCATGCGAAGTTTGCTAACCTACACCAGTAGCCTGCTAGGTGCCTTTGTGCTATTCTGGCAACTATGGAAATTTGTGCCGCTAGAACGTGCACTGCTCAGTGCTGCTACTGCAGCAGTGGGTAGCTATTTGGTCCTACTAGGAGGCTATCTCACGGTGCGGTGGATTCTGCAGCAAACATCGACTGCCAAACCCACTAAGGATCAGCAGGGAACCCTACCGGATGGAGATTCCGAGACTTCAGCAAAAACTGCCGCACCAACGGCCTCCCGAACGCCAACGCCCGCAGCCGCTTAAGTCTGATTTTGCGCATCGCCTTCTATGGGCACGGATCTGCAGCGCCTTGCCGAGCAACACGCCGCTGACCCTTCGCCGGCTAACCGTGAAGCCGTCGTGCTGGCGGCCGTCCCCTTAGTACGGGCATTGGTCGGCCGGCTGAGCATCCCTGACCATCCGCTGGTCACCCGTGAAGACCTGGAAAATGTAGGGCTCATGGGGTTGCTCCAAGCACTCGACAGCTACGACCCCAGCCGCGGCACCCCCTTTGCTTCCTATGCCTACGGCCGCATTCGCGGCGCGCTGGTCGATTACCTCCGTTCCATCGATGCCCTGCCCCGGGAGCGACGTCGCAAGCTGGCCGAGCTCCAACAGGCCCTTGAAAGCTTACGCCAACTGCTGGGCGGCGAGCCCGAAGACCAAGACGTGGCCGACTACCTAGGCATTTCACTCAACGAATACTATGCGCTGCTCTCCGACGCCCAGTGCCGCTATGCCCTTTCTTTGCAAGACACCCTCAACGATGAAGGTGAACAAGCTGTCCTGGAAACCATTCCCAATGAAGAAGCCGAGCAGGCTTTCGAAACTATCGATCGCAAATCGCTCATCGAATACGTCGCTTCGCTCATCAAAAAACTGCCTGAGCGCGAGCAAAACATCCTGGCCCTCTACTATTACGAAAACCTTACCCTGCGTGAGATTGCCCAGCTGATGGGACTCACCGAAGCCCGCATATCCCAGATTTTGGGAAAAACCTTAGTGATGCTCCGCACGCACATCCAACGCATCCACCCCCGCGTTGCCTGAGCTTCGAACAAAACGCTGCTGCTAACCGTTACATGCAGCACGTGATGTAGAAGATTTCGCTTCTACCCACGTAATTCCTACCCGGTGGTAGTCAACCAAACCGTGTTGCGTGCATGGGCATCATGAACAAACTCCGGGAGCAGACCGGAGTCATTTTGTGGATTTTGGTGATTTCTTTCGGCATCATCTGGGTACTGCAGGATACAGGGGCCTTTGACGTGATCGGCCGCACCGGCGACACTATTGCTGAAGTCAACGGTGAACCCATCTCGTATCAAGAATACGCTCGCGCTGTCGAAGCGCAACTGCAAGCCTTCCAGCAACAGACCGGAGAGTCACCTACCCCCCAGCTTACTGACCTCATCCGGGAGCAGGTCTTCAACGCCCTGATCGAAGAGCGGCTGCGCGAGCAGGCCATGAAAAAGCTGGGCATCCGCGTAACCGACGACGAGGTTGTACAGATGGTGCTGGGAGAAAATCCCCACCCCATCATTAAGGCCTACTTTGGCGATGAAAATGGCAATGTCAACCGCGCCCTGCTCCAGAACTTTATTGACAACCCGGCTGCCCGAGAAGACTGGATCCGATTGGAAGAATACCTAAGGGCTGAGCGGGGTCGGCAAAAACTGGAGCAACTGCTCTTGGCAACCGTTCGCGTCTCTGATCAAGAAGTCGAAGAAGAATACCGGCGACGCACGCTTCGCGCCGATGCCCACTACATTGCCTTACGCTATGCTGAAGTGCCTGACGATTCGGTCTCGGTGTCCGATAGCGACCTACGCCGCTACTACAACGCACACCGAGAAGACTTCAAGCGAAAGCGTACGTATTTGGTGAGCTATGCCAGCTTGCCCAAAACGCCCACAGCCGAGGATACAGCACAGGTACTAAATGAGCTCAATCAGCTTAAAACGCGCTTTGCTGAAGCAGAAAACGACTCACTCTTTTTGGTCCGCTATGCTTCGGAGCGGCCCTACACCGATGCGTTTTTCCGGCGTGATGAGCTCGACGAAGCAATCGGCGAAGCGGTTTTTGGCCATTTGGAACCGGGCGCTGTCGTTGGTCCAGTGATTTCCGGAAATCAGGCCCATCTGATTAAGATTCGTGCAGTGCGCCCCTCGAACGAAGTGGTCGTTCGCGCCCGCCACATTTTACTACAAGCACCGGAAGGGGATGCTGCAGCGCGTGAGCGCGCTCGCCAAGAAGCTTTAGCGCTCAAGCGCCAGCTGGAGCAAGGTGCCGATTTTGCAACGCTAGCCCGTGAGCACTCCGATGATCCAGGCAGTGCCAACCGTGGTGGCGACCTAGGATGGTTTGGCCGCGGGCGTATGGTGGAGCCCTTTGAAAAGGCTGCCTTTGAGGCCCCCTTAGGACGGGTGGTCGGCCCGGTCGAAACCCGCTTTGGCTACCACCTCATTCAAGTAACCGGTCGCGCTCAGCAGGAAGTGCAACTGGCCGATTTAGCGCTCCCCCTTACCCCTTCGCTGGCCACGCTCAACCGCATTCAAGAGCGCATGGAAGACCTGGCCTACTATGCCAGCGAGTCTGGCGATTTCCGTGCTGAAGCCCAACGCTTAGGGTTGCAAGTGCAGGACATGCGCATCGAGGAGGGCCAGCAAATTATCCCGGGTATTGGTCAAAGCCGAGCCATACAAAACTTTTTGGCCGATGCCCGCAAAGGAGCCGTCAGCCCAGTTATCGAGCTAGACGACCGGTTTATCGTGCTGCATCTCGTTCGCATAGAACCTGAAGGCTACCGCTCCTTTGAGGAAGTGCGCGAAGAGCTGCGGCCGCGCGTTTTACTGGAAAAGAAAAAGGAAATTCAGGTGGCGCGCTTGCGCCGGGCCCTTGCCCAACACGGGTTTGATGGACTGGCCAGTGCCCTGGGCACGAGCGTACAAACCATTACCCAGCTGAGCTATACGCAAACGATCCTTCCAGGCCTAGGCCGTGAGCCCCGCTTTGTCGGGACCGTCTTTGGCCTTCAGGAAGGACAAACCTCAGACGTTGTCGCGGGGGAAAATGCAGCTTTTGTAGTACAGCTCACGCAGCTTTATGAACCCCCTCCACTGACCGAAGCCATGCGAAACCAAATTCGCCAGCAATTGCTTAATCAGCGCCGGCAACAGGTACTCAGTCAGTGGACAGCTGCTTTGCGTGAACAAGCAGAGATTAAAGACCACCGGCGCCGCTTCGAGTTGTAAGTCGCTCGCTGAACTACACCTGCCCGAAGGCACCTTCTGATTGTAGAAGGTGCCTTCGGCGTTTTATGGCACCAAGGGCATAGGCACTTCCACTGTTCCGCGATAGACCACAACCGCTGGCCCTTCCAGAAAGAAGCCATGCTGCGCTGTTGGATCAACCCCTACCGTGAGCACGCCGCCAGGCATGTGTACGGCAATGGGCAACTGCTCCACGCGCTGCTGCTGCCAGGCTACCAGCGCAGCTGCCAGTGCCCCTGTGCCGCAGGCGAGCGTTTCGGCCTCAACCCCCTTTTCGAAGGTGCGCACGCGCACGGCACTTTTGCTGAGTACTTCCACAAAGTTTACGTTTGCTCCACGAGGTTGCAGTGCCGGATCGTGCCGAAGCTGCAAGCCCCAATAGGCCACATCGACAGCTTGCACCGATGGCACAAAACACACCAAGTGCTCGGTACCCGTCCAAATGAACGCGGCAGCCTCAATCGTCTCTGGCAGCGAGGTCTCCAAGGCCGGCCTAGGGGTATAGTGCTGTGGGGGGGGAACGTATAGCCGAACGGGCGCCTGTGGATCGTCGGGCACGTCAACATGGTACAAACCGGCATCGGTCTCAAACCACAACGGCGCAGCTTTTAGGCCTGCCATGCGCGCAAAGCGTGCCAGACAACGCGCCCCATTCCCACACATGGTTCCTTGGCTGCCATCCGCATTGAAATACCGCATGCGATAGTGCACGCCTTCCTGCTGAGGAGCGTTGAGCGCCAACAAGCCGTCGGCTCCAATGCCTACGCGCCGAGGACAATACCGCCGGGCTAAAGCTGAAAGCTCTTCATCCGAAAACACATAAAACCGGTTGTCAATAACGATAAAGTCGTTCCCCGCCCCATTCATTTTGGTAAATTCCAGAATCAGTGGTGTAGCCATAGGTATAAACCGTGGGTGAAAAACGGGCACCAAGTGCAAGACGCACCGTTAAACGGTGGTGCCTAAAGAATTTTCCATTGAAGTCAAACGTTCACCTAAACCAGCATCGAACCTACATTGGCGGAAAAGCGACTGGTGATTGAGCACGCCGACCCGGTCTTGCTCTTTGGGTTAGGCGACGTTTATCTACGCAAGCTCGAGGCTGCCTTCCCGGAAACGCAGATCATTGCTCGAGGGAACCAGCTTATTCTGCGCGGTGAAAGCGAAACGTTAGCGTGCATCGAAAGGGCTGTACGCGAGCTCATCGTGGTCCTCAACCGAAACGGCCAGCTGTTGGAACGGGACGTCGACACCGTCTTGGCCCTATTTACTGCCGGTGATGGGGCAGGCCTAGCTGAAACAGTCCTTGACGATGTCATCCTCTTTACGCCCAGTGGAACGCCCGTGCGGGCCAAAACACCTAACCAACGAAAGCTGGTCGAAATGGCCCGGAAAAACGACATTGTGTTTGCCATCGGACCTGCCGGTACAGGCAAAACCTACACCGCTGTAGCCCTGGCGGTTGCAGCCCTGAAAGCGCGACAGGTTAAGCGTATTGTGCTCTCGCGCCCAGCCGTAGAGGCGGGAGAACGGCTGGGCTTCCTACCCGGTGATTTCCGGGAAAAAATTGATCCTTACCTGCGCCCACTTTACGATGCTCTAGAAGACATGTTACCGCGCGAGCGCCTGCGGGCGCTTATGGAGCAGAACGTGGTGGAAATCGTGCCGTTGGCTTACATGCGCGGCCGCACGCTCAACTCGGCCTTCGTCATCTTAGACGAAGCGCAAAATGCCACCACGCAACAAATGAAGATGTTCTTGACCCGTCTAGGTGCCAATAGCCGCGCTATCGTTACAGGCGATATTACCCAAACCGATCTTCCTAGCCCTGAACGCAGCGGCTTAGTGGAAGTCCGCCACGTCCTCGAGGGTATCGAGGGCATTGGGTTTGTCTATTTCGACCGAGAAGACGTGGTACGCCACCGTCTGGTAAAAGACATCATCGAAGCCTACGAGCGCTTTGCCCAACGCGAACAAAACGGCAATGGGCGTACGACGGTTACGACAGGTGGACAAAATACAGGGTCAGCAGCAGCGCCATCACCACAATAACAGCCCATGCAGCCACGCCGGGGCGTCGATAAAATGGTATGCTGCGCTTGCGGTAGGAAATCGTAGAGCTTTCCATAGGCCGTTGAAGTTTGATAGGGGGTGTCATGGTGGGGTTTTTCATGAGCTCTAAGCCGCAGGATATTCATAAAAACCCCGCCCAGTTTTGCGCCCTAAGTACCCAGCAGCCACCATCTTGCGTAGCAAGGGGCATGGGCGGTACTTATCCTCACCCAGCTCGCGATGGAGCACCTCCAAAATAGCCAGGCATACATCTAACCCAATCAAGTCGGCCAACGCTAGCGGTCCCATCGGGTGCGCCATGCCCAGTTGCATCACCCGATCAACGTCTTCAACCGAAGCCACCCCTTCCATCACACAATAGACCGCCTCGTTGATCATGGGCATAAGCACACGATTAGAGACGAAACCAGGGGCATCCTGCACCGCAACGGGAACCTTATCCAGCCGTTGCGCTAAAGCTGCTACCGCCTCAAACGTCGCTTGACTGGTCTTCAAGCCGCGTACAATTTCTACAAGGCGCATTACCGGCACCGGATTAAAAAAATGCATGCCGATCACCTGCTCTGGACGCCGAGTGCGGGTACCCAACCAAGTAATGGAAATCGAGGACGTATTGGAGGCTAAAATAGCATGTGCCGGTGCCTGCGCATCCAATGCAGCAAACAACTGCCCTTTCAACGTAGGGTCTTCAGGTACAGCTTCGATAACCAGTTCTACATCAGCCACTGCCGCCGCGATATCGGTCAAGCAGGTGATCCGCTTGCGTGCAGCCTCGACCTGCTCGAGCGTGATGAGCGATTTGTTCAGCTGGCGTTGCAAGTGGTGCTCGATAGTTTGAAATGCCTGCTGCAGCACTGCTTCAGACGTATCGACGAGTCGCACAGTAAGCCCATGCACAGCCGCCACCTGGGCAATGCCGCGTCCCATGGTACCCGCCCCGATAACGGCAACCGTCGAAATCTCCATGGTGGGCCTTAGGTGCCTGTCTCAACAGGGCTCAAACGTACAAAATTCAGATCTTATCCTCAAGGGGTGCCAGCTTGCCAGTAGACCCTCCCCACAGGATCGATATAGGTCAACCTCCCCTGTTCGACGACAAGCGCTCGCCCTTGGGTAAAAGGACGTGCCTGTTCATAACGAGCTGGAATGACAAGATCTCCCTCTGGATTGATGTAGCCCCACCGCCCTCCTATACGCACGGCGGCCAGCCCTTCGGAAAAATCTAGCGCCTGCTCATAGCGCAGCGGAATGACCAACGCGCCGGTGCGATCAATAAATCCCCATGCGGTGCCGTCGGAAACCCGGGCCCTGCCCTCAGCAAAGCTAAACACCTGTCGGTAAGGGACCTCCAGCACAACATTACCCTGCTTATCGATAAACAGCGTGCGACCACCTTCGCGCACCAGCGCTAACCCTTCCGAAAAACTCCGTGCTGAGCTGTAGCGGGGGGGAATGACCCAACGACCTGTGCTATCTATAAACCCCCATCGACGTTCGGTAGTCACAAAAAGCGTTTGCTCGCCCGTTTCAACTGCAGCCAGCCCTTCGCTAAACGATAACGCCTGCGTAAACTGGGGCGGAATCACCAGTTCACCCGTGCTGTTGACAAAGCCCCAGCGCGTACGCCGCATGACAACAAGTAGCTTTTGGGCAAATCCCACCGGCGCCAGGCCTTGAGCAAAGTCACGCGCAGCCACATACCGCGGTGGGATGATTTCCTGACCTTGGCTATCGACAAAACCCCAGCGCTCCCCTAGCTGCACGCGCGCATAGCCATTTTGATAGGAAAAAACATGATCGTATTTAGGCAAAACAATCCACCGGCCCGTCGTATCAACAAACCCCCATCGACCGTCCAGTTGCGCACCAGCGCGCCCTTCAGCAAAAGGCAGCACACGTTCAAACTGGGGCGTAATGGCGAGCTGGCCTTCGCTGGTCACAAAGCCGTATCCGTCGGGCGTGGCTACCGGCAAAAGCACCTGCGACTGCGCATAAAGCCCACTGTAGCTAACCAATAGGAAGAGTCCGAAAAACACACCTCGTCTCATACCCTAGCCCCGTTTTCAACCACTGTAGAAGGCGACACGGCATACTCCAAGATCTGCTGGGGTTCGTTCTGTTCACTCACAAGCACCACACGGGCCCGATGCTGCTGTGCTTCTTCAGGGGTCATTTGGGCATACGCGATCACCAACACCTGGTCGCCTCGTACCGCTCTACGGGCAGCTGGACCATTTAGGCAGACGATCCGGCTCCCTCGCCTACCAGGAATCGTGTACGTTTCTAGACGATCCCCGTTGTTTACGTTGACGACCTGTACCTTCTCGTAGGGCAGAATGCCCGCTAGTTCCAAGAGCTCTTCGTCGATGGTAATTGATCCCTCATAATACAGATCCGCATCGGTGACGCGAAGCCCATGCAGCTTCGCGCGAAACATGGTGATCGTCATGTGTAGACCGGGAAGATTTAAGGGACCTCAACAAACGCACTGTCGATCAGGCGGGTTTGTCCAAAAAATACAGCAACACCTATCAACACCTGCTGTCCGGGCATGATGCGGTCAACTGGCTGGAGCGTCTCCGCATCGACCACCTCAGCATATTGCACGCGTGCTAATGGCGCACGTGCCAACGTTTGACGCATGGCTTCAACAATAGCCTCTACCCGCTGTTCCCCTTGACGAATAGCCTGCTGGGCAGCCTCAATGGCTTGCGAGAGCACCACTGCTTGCGTTCGTTCTTCTGGCGTTAGGTACGCATTGCGCGACGAGAGCGCCAGACCATCTGCAGCCCGCACCGTTGGCACACCGATCAGTTCGATATCGTAGTGCAGGTCGCGCACCATACGTCGGATAATTTGAAATTGCTGGGCGTCTTTAAGCCCAAAAACGGCTACATGGGGCTTACAAATGTTAAAGAGCTTGGCCACGACCGTTGTCACCCCTCGGAAATGCCCAGGCCGGTAGCGACCGCATAGGTGCGCATCGAGCCGTTCCACATAGACCCAAGTGAGGTTTGCCTCGGGCCCTTCGGGATACATCTCAGCAACCGAAGGAGCAAATACCACATCCACACCTAACGCCTCTAAGGCAGCCACATCACGTGCTAACTGGCGTGGATAGCGCGCGTAATCTTCACCAGGCCCAAACTGCGTGGGATTGACGAAGATCGATACGGTGACGTGGTCGGCATGGCAGCGAGCCGCGCTTACTAGGGTCAAGTGGCCCTCGTGCAACGCGCCCATCGTAGGCACCAAAGCCAGCCGGCGTCCTTCGCGTCGCCGCGCTTCGGCATGGGCTTGCATGGCTGCCACGGTCTGAATCACTTCCATAAAAACTTCGGCACTATTACCGCTGCCTAATCTACAAAAATCCCTTGCTTATGTGCTCGCCAAAAAAAGCGCTAAAAAATGCCGCCGCGTCACTTATGGTCCTTTTTCCGCCTAATCGATCGTAGTTTATACGCACGCTGTGTCACCGAAAATGCCAATGCAGCCATGCCAAGCTACCGCATTGAACGCGATTCGCTGGGCGAAGTGCGCGTCCCAGCCGATGCGCTTTACGGCGCCCAAACCCAACGGGCCGTAGAAAACTTTCCAATTAGCGGAATACGCTTTCCGCGCCGGTTCATTGAAGCCCTGGGGATTATCAAACTAGCAGCAGCCCGAGCTAACCGAGCGCTGGGTCTGTTGGCAGCTGACAAAGCTGAAGCTATCGAAAAAGCGGCGTTACGCGTCATCAGTGGCGAGCTCGATGATCAGTTTGTGGTCGATGTGTTTCAAACCGGTAGTGGGACCTCGACCAACATGAATGCTAATGAAGTGATCGCCAACTTGGCTACTGAACTGCTCGGGGGGCAGCGGGGCAGCAAGCTCGTTCACCCCAACGATGACGTCAACATGTCGCAATCATCAAACGACGTCATTCCTACTGCCATGCACATTGCGGCCCGTGTCGCACTGGAAAATGAACTGATCCCGGCATTGTTGCGCTTGCGGGCCGCCCTTCAAGAAAAAGCCGTACAGTTCGACGACGTGCTGAAAAGTGGCCGCACCCACTTAATGGATGCGACCCCGGTGCGTCTAGGCCAAGAATTTAGTGGCTATGCGGCCCAGATTGACCATGCCATTCGTCGGCTACGCACCGCCTCGCACGAACTGGCCGAGCTGGCTTTAGGCGGCACCGCAACAGGCACCGGCATTAACCGGCATCCCGACTTTCCCCCACGGGCTATAGAACACATCAGTGACCTAACAGGCCTGCCCTTTCGCGAAGCAGAAAATCATTTCGAGGCGCAAGGCAGCAAAGACGCCTATGTCTCGGTCTCAGGCGCACTGAACACGCTAGCCGTAGCGCTCATGAAAATCGCCAACGACATTCGCTGGCTGGCCAGCGGTCCTACCAGTGGATTGGCAGAAATCCGGCTGCCGGCTGTGCAGCCTGGCTCGTCGATCATGCCCGGAAAAGTCAATCCGGTGCACAACGAAGCCTTAATGATGATCTGCGCCCGCGTTATGGGCAACCACCTAACCGTTACCATCGGTGGCCAGCACGGCAACTTTGAGCTGAACACGATGATGCCTGTCATGGCCTATGCCTTGCTCGAAAGCATCCAGCTTTTGACAAATGGTTGCGAAGTTTTTCGCACTAAGTGCATCGAAGGTATTGAAGCGGATCGCGAACGCTGCCGCGAGTTGCTTGAACGTAATCCTTCTATTGCGACGGCCCTGAATCCTATCCTTGGTTACGACAAGGCCGCCGAGGTGGCCAAACGTGCAGCTCGGGAGCGCAAGTCGGTCCGTGAAGTGGTCAAGGAAATGGGCCTGTTGTCTGATGAAGAACTCGACCGCGTGTTGAATGTCCGTGAAATGACCGAGCCTGGCATTCCAGGTAAATAGCCTGCTGGCTGTCTCTCCACAACGCGCAGGCACAAAACGGCCTGCGCGTTGTTGTTTATACGAAACGACAGCTTCGCATCGTTTCTTTTCCGGCACAAGGCTACACAGCTTGCCAACCCTAAAACCTACTTGCTGCTATGCAACGCAAACGTACGCTGTCGATTGTGGCGCTGCTGGTTATCGCTTTTCTGGCCGGCGTGCTGTTTACCACAGCCGGAGCTAACCTGTTGGGCCTGGGAGAACGTGCCACTACCCCCACACTGGCCAGCCAAGAAACCGGTGGCACACGCTTAACGAACCTGGATGCCAGCTCGCTCGAGGAAGCGTTCATCGCCGTAGCGGAGCGGGTGAATCCTACCGTGGTCCAGATTCGCTCTGAAAAGATTATCCGCCGCCGGCCCTTTACGTGGAATCCGTTTGAGGGAACACCGTTTGAGGACTTTTTCAACTTCCGCATTCCCAATCAGCCTGAAGAGTTTCGCTCGCAGGGCTTAGGCTCGGGGGTGATCATTCGTGCCGACGGTTACGTGGTCACCAACAACCACGTTGTTGAGGGGGCCGACGAGCTGCAGGTGGTGCTGTTCGATGGCAGCACCTATAGCGCCAAGATTGTAGGCACTGATCCTCAAAGCGACCTGGCTGTGCTCAAGATCGAGGCCCAGAACCTGCCCTACATCTCCATGGGCGATGCAAGCACAATCCGCGTAGGGCAATGGGTACTGGCCTTTGGATCACCCCTTTCTGAGCAGCTGAGCAATACGGTAACCGCGGGCATCATCAGTGCGATTAACCGCTACACGAGCTTTGGCCAAGCAGTGCAAAACTACATCCAGACCGATGCTGCCATTAACCCAGGCAACTCGGGCGGCCCGCTGGTCAACCTGCGCGGAGAGCTGATTGGGATCAACACGGCTATTATGACCCGTACGGGAGGCTATCAGGGCATTGGCTTTGCCATCCCAGTGGACGTGGTACAATACGTGGTACCCCAGCTTATCGCAAGCGGCAGGGTAGAACGGGCACGGCTCGGGGTGCAATACACAGCAGCCTCGCCGGCGGTGATCCGCGCGCTCAACCTGCCTCATGGCGCAGCTCAGGTGGTTTCGGTTGAGGAAGGCTCAGCCGCCGAAAAAGCAGGCATCCGGCCAGGCGACATTATCGTTGCCGTCGATGGGCAAGAGCTAACCAATTCGCTGCAGCTTTCTAAACTGATTGGTACGCGCAAACCAGGCGAAGAAATCAAAATCACGATCAACCGCGACGGAGAAAAGCGCACGGTTACCGTACGCCTGGGTTCTGCACCGGCAGACAACCCGACAGCCTCCAGCAGTCCTTCTCCTAGCGGCGGAGAAGGCTCAGCCTCTAAGCTCAAACAAGAGCTAGGCATCTCGATTGCCGACCTGACGCCGGCGTTGGCGCAGCGCTTTGGCCTAGAAAACACCGATGTGCAAGGCGTGCTTATTACGGATGTGGATCCTGCCAGCGCCGCTTACCGCGAAGCCAACTTGCGCAGCGGCCTTCTGATCATCGAAGTCGACCGCAAACCGGTGCGCAATGTGCGGGAGTTTGAGCAGGTTTACAAAGCCATTAAGCCTGGAGCTATGTTTCTGCTGCGCGTACGGGACCCGCAGTCGAACGGCACGCTCGTTACTGCACTACGCAAACCTTCTTAAGCCTTTTAGCGATTTGGGGTAGCCCGTGGGGAAGCCCAAGCGGCTTCCCCACTTTTTTAAGAAGTGGATACCGATTCGGCACGTATCGGCATCCGTTCCAGCAACATCCCTAGCAGATAAACCGAGAATGCCGTGCCCAGCGAAGTGAGATACGGATGGGGCCACTCAAAAATGTAAGCACCTAAAACCCAACTGGTAATCCCGGCTCCCAGAGTGGCTAGTGCCGTCCACTCCCCGCCATAGCGTGAAAACAGCCCAAACAGGATTACCACAAACAAGCCAGCACTGCCAAACGCCGAAGCTTCTTCAACCAAAGCATACACACCCTCAGCATAGAGGGCCATGATATATGCGATCACCCCAAAGAGGGCTACCCCCCCTCGAGCAATCCACACCTTTTGCCGCTCTGAAAGCCCGGGAAGCAGAGGAACCACTAGGTTATGGGAAACCAAAGAGGAAGCTACCAGCAATGCACTGTCGACCGTCGACAAAATGGCCGATACCAGGGCCCCAGCAAAAGCGACGTAAAGCAGCGTTGGCAGGTATTGCCCAGCCAAGCGCGGCAGGAGTTGTTCCGGATGCTCTAGCCCAGGAAGAATCATAGGCCCCATCAGCCCTAAGGAAACCGGGATCAGTCCTACCAGCAAGTAAATACCTGAGGCTATCAGGGAAGAGCGTCGAGCAACTTCTGCAGATCGAGCCCCCAAAATGCGCGATACAAGCTCAGCCGAAAGCACCGAGCCAAAGACAGGAATCGCCCATGCTTCTGCCGCATCCCACCAGCTATCATAGCCGTGAAAGGGGTTGATGCGTTCGGCAGGCACCTGCAGCAGCATTTCGCCCTGTTGCTGCCATACCGCAACGCCCAGTACCCCTAGGCCAATAATCAACGCAATCCCTTGGATGAGGTCGGTCCACGCATCGGCTAGCAGCCCACCAGAGATGGTGTAAACAATCACCACCAAAGCCGCCAACGTGATCGTCAGCTCAACATTCCACCCCGAAGAAGCAGCCAGCACCTGCCCAAAGGCACGGATTTGTGCAGCAGCCCACAGCAGTCCGGTAGGCACCAATAGCAGCACGGCTAAACGCTCAACCCGAACGCTGTAACGCTGCCGAAACAGGTCGGCCAGCGTGGTTAGGCCACGTCGCCAAAGCGGCACCGCAAAAAACAGCCCCATGAACAGCAAACAAAGCCCATAGCCAAAAGGATCTGCTGTTCCTCCAGCCAGACCTTCGGCGTAAATAGATCCTGCGGAACCAATACAGGTCTCGGCTCCAAACCACGTAGCAAACACCGTAAAGGTCGTCAAACCATAGCCTAAGCTACGTCCGGCAAGCAAGTAGTCGGCTTCTGTACGAATGCGCCGAGAGACCCAGGCCCCTATAAAGAGTTGCATGAGCACATAGAGGCCTATCCCCAAAAGAACCAGTGGCATCGCGGCAAGCTTTCAGGGTTAGTAGGCAAAAACGTCCGCGTAAACGTTTTACGGTGCGGTTTGATTCCCTATCCCAAGGAGCCGATCGGTGCCGCGGCTGCTGTCGCGAAAGTACACCAAGGCAGTGTATACATTTTCCGAGCGCGGCATTGCTTGTGCATTTGCCCGCAATGCAACGTCGCCGCCAAGCACATAGCGGTAAGCATGCCAACCCTGCTTCACCAAGGCTTCTCCTTCATAGTAACGCTGCTCTGGATGCCAGCGCATTCGATAAGCAGGTCGCACTTGCCATCCTGAAAAACTGCCTATGAGAAATACTTCTCGGCCCAAAGGTCGCTCAGGCACCAATCGAAAACGTACCCGCACATACGCGGCAGCCACGCTAGGATCGCCAGGCGCATCACGCACTACCGCGGTTACCACCGACTGCCCAGCCAAAAGCGGCTCGACATCACTTCCGCCAAAACGTACGTAATCCGGCTCCAACCACACCTCCGGCGGCTGCGTGCCTCGGTCGACACGCTGAATGCGCCCTCCGGGTTGCAAGGTGCTTAGGTCCAGAAAATAGTCGGCAGGCTCCGGTGGAAAAGCTTCTTCAGGTGCTAACGTAAAACTCACCATAGGCTGTTCGTCCAAAAGTGGCCGTCGGCTGCAGCGCACTGCTTCAAAACCTCCGTTACGGGCAAAGCAAACCGTAAAGTCGAACACTGCGGCACTCATTTCAACGGGCACCTGGAAGCGAGCTAGCGGCCGCACCTGCTGCGCAGCCTGACTCCCCAGAAACGCATCGAAAGCGAGCTCCACCTGTAACCTGGGCTCAACCACAAAAAACGCTCGCTCAAACAAAACGGCATCTTCCTGCCCTTGTTCGGTCACCCGAAGAATGTAGTTCCCGCTTAGCCGAAACTGGATGCTTTCGTTAGGGAAGCGATACACGTAATGCTGGTAGGCCAAGTCAGTATGGATCGAAGGTTCAGCCGCCAGCAGATCGTCTCGGTGAAACGACGCCAGATACTCTGCGGGCAATAGGTCGCGCTGCCAACGGTAATCGGCATGATAAAAGTAAATCGAAAGCGGCCGTGCCTGGGCCGCCAAAAGATCAAAGCTTAGGGTCAAATAATCGCGGCTTCCTAGGCGTAAGATCGGCCACTGGCGCTCATCTTCTCCTTGGTAGAGCTGCACCAATCCCACCGCTTCTCCATCTGGGAGCAAACCCGGGCCTATCCTGCTAGGTAGTGTTGGTGCATGTTGCGCACGAGCAGCGCCTACAGGCTGTCCAGCCTCTTGGGTTGCGGCACAGGCTCCCACTAAAAGCAGCAGTAGGCAGGCCGCCCCGCAAGCGCGCGTTGTAGCCAAGTGTACCATGCCAAATTTTCTGCGACCCGGGCTGCCTGTGCATAAGCACCCGCCTGTTGCAGCAAGGCATAAAGCTGCTCACCTCGCCGCTGCGCTTCATCCCATCGACCCTGACGGCAAGCACGGATCATTGTTTGCATTTCCAGATAGCTCTGCAGCAAAAGCAATTGGCCATCGGGTAAGCTCGGAGCTAAAGATACGTCAAGGACTTCGGCTTCACACCAGCATCCTTCATTTTCCTGCTGAAACCACTTGCGCAATGCTTCGGGCTGATCGGCGATCTGTTGGCGCAACACCAACCCGAGTCGGCCTTCCCAATCATACAGGGGCCACCGAGCGTAAAGCTGGGCATAGGCGCGGCGGGCTGCATCGACCGAGCCAGACAAAGCCCAGGCATCGGCTCGGTACCGCGCTAGCACCAGCCAGTTAGACAAAGCCGACAGGTCCCCTAGGCGCTCCAGTACCGCTAGGGCTTCACCGCGTAGCAACCGAATCCGTGCCCAAAGCGCAAGCGCTAAAGGATAACGTTCTCCGACGCGTTCTAGGTGCTGCAATGCCTGCAGGGTATCGCCATAAAGCAAGGCGCGTTGCGCTGCCTCGTAGGCGCGGACTTCTGGCGGCACGTAGTGCGGGCAGTGCCGCTCTATGAGTGCAGGCACCGCAAAACGCCGCCTTACATAAGCCCATGTACCGCGGTCGACGGCCGGCAACAGCTGCAGCATCTGCTGCCACTGCCTAAGCAGGGCTTCCAAAGGTTGGCCATAAGCTTTCTGAAATGAGGCGCCACGATAAACCTGTTGCAAGGGATCTGCTCCATAGTGGTCCCAAAGAAAACGTACAAACGATCCAGCTAGGGTATACGCCACAGCGCTGCGGCTTGTCCAAAAGCCTTGCGGTGTCACCAGAGTGGCAACCCGATCAGCAAGTCTGCTTTCTGGATCCCGCACCATGGCGGCCGCTACAGCAGCTTGTTCATGTGGCGTTGGCCTACCGTCGGGGGGCTCCAAGGCTACCGCCAAACCCTCAAGCAACCCAATGCGTGGCGAAATCCCCAACACTCCCCAACGCCGAGCCGCGACATGGACCAGCTCGTGGGCTATCGTACGTGCAAAGGCTCCCTGCCACAAGTGCACCTGGGGTTGTGGTAGCCAAACCAAGGCCACGCTGGCCTGCCGCGCTCCGGTAAGTTGCGCCCGCTGCTCTGGATCCGAAAACACCCAAAGGTGCACCAGCTCTGGATCTGTAATATCGAACTGCTGCAAGAGTCGTTCATAAAAATAAGCCGCTTTCTGGGCATAGTGAGCAGCCATCCCAGGCTTCAAAAAACGTGGATCGTAATGCAGTATCACCTGACCCCAAGAGGCCTGGCCTGGCAGCGCCCGGGCTAGCTGAGCGGTAGACGTGTTAAACCCTAAAGGTTCAGCCATTTGGTAGCAGGCCGCTAGCAACAATGCCAGTCCTACCTGCGCTCGGTACCAGACGAAGCGCTCTGTCCAAATGGCCTGGTAAAACCGCCAAACACCATATAGCCACAAAGCCCAAAGCAAGCTAACAGCTCGAAACACAAACAGACCTGGCCTTAGAGCCAACGCTTCCTCATAGATAGGGCCTAGAATGCCTCCAAAAACATGATTATAGGTGTACAGCTGCGGATGCCATCGCAGGTCGTAAAAAACCGGTATCACCATCAGCCCAAGCCCCACACCCACAAACCATAGCCGCGATCGCCTAAGGCGAATCGCCTCCAGGGCCCCAGCCAATGCAACCGCTAAAGCTACGCTGACAGGTGGGAAAAGTATAAAAAATAGCAAACCCCGTAGGTAGTCGCAGTTTGGACGCCATACTGTGGTCACGCTGAGCAGTAGCCAAGGTATCAGCAATAAGCCGAGTTGCACCTTAAGGGCCTCATCCAAGTTACCCCCAAAACGCACGTAGCCGATCGTCCACCATCCTGCCACAAAAAAAGCCACCGTTGCCCATAGCGCCGCTGCCTCGACGTGCAGCATACCTAACAGTGGTACCGGCCATAAGGCTATCCCCAGCGCAACATACAACAGTAAGCATCCCCGCGTACTGCGGTATCGTTCCGGGATCCACATGCTTTCTAGCCCCGCTGGCGTGCAGCAAGCTAAGAATAATGCCTCGGAACACCTGCCTTCAAGGCGATCAAATCAACTTAATGGTAACGCCCAACGAAAACACTTCCTTGAGTTGCACGCGGCGACTGATGTCCCGGTCATACAAGGCCACCACTTCCAAACTCGTCCCTAACCAGCTATTGACCTGCATTTCAAGCAGGTTTTCCCAAAGCATATCCGGAAGATCAGGCTTGTTGAAGGCGCCAAAAAGCCCGAGACGGGACTTAAGCCGCACATTTTCAAAAAGCTGCCGGTCTAGCTCTGTGCGAGATTCTACCCCAACCTCAAAGCGTACCGTTTGATTTGGGGCTAATCCGTAAAGTGCACGTAGACGCTCCAGCAATACTACCGTCTCTTTGGCACCCACGCCTAGCCGCTGGCGAAACCAGCCGTCGGGCTGATAGGTAAGCCCTAGGGCTTGGTTAAAAATGGCCGGCGAAAACAAGTCCGACACCTTTACCGGTGGCTGACGTCCGTCACCAAACGGATTTTTGGTGTAGTTGTAGCCTGAGGCAAATTGCGTGCGCACATCTGCCGACAACGTTGGATTAAACAAGCCAAAAAATCCATCCCCCCGATACTGCAAAGAAGCGGCTACCCGAATCACATCCTCAGCCTTACGCAGCTCTAGCGTATCCTGCTTTACCACCCCTAGCGAGAGGCGTATGTCGTAGAGTTGGCGCCAGGCCGGCGACAAGCGCTCAAACGTTCCATTGATTGCTCCCGAAAGGGCCAATGCGCTCAGTCCTCCTTCAGCCCAATGACTAAAAGAAGCTTGCGTGGCCGAAAGCCGAGCCCCCAGCGACCGCTTCCACCAAACCTGTGTCGTATCCGCTAAACCATGTGGCGCAGCTTGCAGTGGTGTAGATATCCCTATGAATACTACAAACAAGTTTTTAATTTTCAGCATTTTATAACCAATACCTTCATATTTGTCTATCAACAAAAAAGGCTATGCCTTACGCATAGCCTTTTACGCACTCGATAAAAGAAGCGGTCAAGCGCGGCTTTACATCTGGTTCTTTTTCTCCTGAATTTCTACGCGGATCTCTTGGGCCAGCTTTTTGAGGTCTTGCATCGCTTTGCGCACCCGCGTACCAGCTGCTTTGTTGCCTTTTTCGTAGAATTTTTTGAAATCAGCCTCCAGGCCCATGACAAAATCACGGAGTTGTTCAAAGCGGTTCATAGCTAAACCTCCATCGGTTTTAGGTTCTCTAGTAGCACACCGGATCGGTAGCCGATACGGTAGAATTTATGCGCAACTTAACACCTGCTGCTGTGACTGTCAAGGAGCGCGTAGCGCGAAAGGCGCAAAAAAACCGCATTAATGTAGCTTGCGTAACGCTTCTAGGGGACCGACCCACAAGGGAATGCCTTCTTGAAGAAGGTGGTGCGCTACATCTGCTGCAGCCGGTTGGTGCGTTTTGGGGTCTGCAAGCAGCAGCACTTGAGCTGCATCTAAAGGCCAAGCTTTGGCTAAAGCGGAGAGCATCTCAGCTGGATTCACCTCGACGGCTTGCGCATGCTCGCGTGCTAAGGTAGAGAGCACAGGCCAGATGCCTTGGGCAAGCAGCGTGCGCAGCCAGTCAACGCGACCAACCTTCAGCGTCCCATCGCATTCTCGGCGTAGCAGTCCGCGATCGGTGCCTTGAATGCCTACGGCAGGCACCAGTCGTTCGCTCAGTTCAGCCACCAGGCGCTGATTGGTCTCTCGGATTCCCCGCTCAATCAGCATCTGTTCCCGTGCCGACTGTACCACGAGCACGCCTTTTTCCCTTCGAGGCACATAGCCTTCAGCTTCCAACAGCTGCTCAGCACGCCCTCCGCTTCCATGCACCAAAACCAGCGGTGCTGTGAGCTGCTTTAAGATGCGTGCCAGATAATCCACAAACAGCAAGTCCTCCAAGCACTGCTCGTCCAGGTACAAAAACCTTGTCAGCATACGTTTTGTTATTTTTAAGCTTTCGGGCTACGCTGCGCCCCCGCAAAAGATTCGCGAAAGGCTTGCGTGGGTTGCTGCGACGTCTTTCCTTATAGGAGCCGGCGCAGGCGCTCACCTATCTTTACCTTACGCTATGGAGCACTTTTGCCATCTGCACTGCCACACCCAGTACTCGCTGCTTGACGGGGCTGCCCGGATCGAATCCTTGCTGAAGCGAGCGGCTGCCTACGACATATCGGCTGTCGCCATCACCGATCACGGCAATTTGTTTGGTGCCCCTGAATTTTACCGCACCGCTGAAAAGATGGGTCTCCAACCCATTATCGGCTGTGAGTTTTATTTGACACCGGGCAGTCGTTTCGATCGCAACGAACGCACCCGTTACCATCAAGTCTTGCTGGCCAAAAACGAAACTGGCTATCGTAACCTCATCAAGCTTTCTTCGCTGTCCTACCTCGAAGGCTACTACTACAAGCCACGCATCGATCGCGAGCTTTTGGTGCAATATCGCGAGGGGTTGATTGCCACAACATGCTGTTTGCAAGGCGAAATTCCCCAAACCCTTCTCGAACAGGGCGAGGCTGCTGCACGCAAAGTCTTTGAGTGGTATTTGGAACTGTTTGGCGAGGATTACTACATCGAAATTCAGGATCACGGCCTCCTAGAGCAGAAAAAAGTCAATGCCGTTTTGCTTCGCTGGGCTAAGGAATACGGCGTCAAGGTGCTAGCCACCAACGACGTACACTATGTCGATCGCACCGATGCCGAAGCCCACGACGTATTGCTCTGCCTACAAACGGGCAAGGACCTTTCAGATCCAAACCGGATGCGGTTTGATAACGACCAGTTCTATCTCAAAAGCCCTGCTGAAATGCGCCAGGCCCTACTGGCCGATATCCCTCCTTCTTTAGTCGATGAGATGATGGCCACAACAGCTGAGGTAGCCGAAAAGTGTCGCTTTCAGCTTCCTCTAGGCCGACTGCTCATGCCCCACTATCCTATCCCGGCCGAGTACGGCGGCGACATGGATGCCTACCTGCGCGACTTGGTCTTTCAGGGGGCGCACCGTCGCTATGGCGATCCTTTACCTCAAGCTGTTGCCGAGCGCCTGGAGTTCGAACTGTCGGTTATCCAAAAGATGGGGTTTGCCGGGTATTTTTTGATTGTGCAGGATTTCACTACCGCAGCGCGCCAGCTAGGGGTGCGCGTTGGACCAGGGCGCGGATCAGCTGCCGGAAGTGCCGTGGCCTATTGCCTGGGCATCACGAACATTGATCCGCTAAAGTATGACCTCCTTTTTGAGCGGTTTTTGAACCCTGAACGCGTCTCCATGCCCGATATCGACATCGACTTTGATGACCGAGGCCGAGGCAAAGTGATTGACTACGTGGTGCAAAAATACGGCCGGGAAAACGTCTGTCAAATTATTACGTTTGGCACGATGGGGGCCAAAATGGCTATTCGCGACGTGGCCCGCGTGCTGGGCATTCCACTTGCACAAGCCGACCGTATCGCCAAGCTCATCCCCGAAGGGCCTAAAGTTACACTGGCTGAGGCCTACGAAGAGGTACCCGAGCTTCGCGCACTTAAGCAAAGCAGCGATCCGCAAATCCGTAAGTTACTGCATTACGCCGAAGTGCTCGAGGGCTCCGTCCGGCATACAGGCGTACATGCTGCAGGGGTCATCATTGCTCCAGGCCGGCTCAGTGACTACATCCCCATCGCCATCGCCAAAGGGAAAGACAACGACACCATCACGACCCAGTACGACGGCAAGTGGATCGAGGAGTTCGGTCTCCTCAAAATGGACTTTCTTGGACTCAAAACGCTTACCATTCTCAACGATACACTGGCCCTCGTCAAAGCAAACCATGGTTTAGAGCTTGACCTGGATCAAATTCCGCTTGACGATCCCAAGACTTTTGAACTGTTTCAGCGGGGCGAAACGGTGGCCATCTTCCAGTTTGAATCCGAAGGCATGCGCGAGTGGCTTCGCAAGCTGAAACCTACCTCGATCGACGATCTGATCGCCATGAACGCGCTTTACCGGCCAGGGCCCATGGACTTAATTCCAAAGTACATTGCACGTAAACATGGCCTAGAGCCGGTTGAATACCCCCACCCACTGCTTGAACCTGTCCTCAAAAACACCTATGGCATTCCCGTCTATCAGGAGCAGGTCATGGAGATGGCCCGCGTCATTGCAGGCTACACGCTCGGCCAAGCCGATTTGCTGCGAAGGGCCATGGGCAAAAAAAAGCCCGAAGAGATGAAGCGGCATCGCGAAGTCTTTCGCGAAGGAGCCGCGCGCCTACACGGCATTCCAACCGAAAAGGCCGACGAAATTTTCGACATGATGGAAAAGTTCGCTGGCTATGGCTTTAACAAGAGCCATAGTGCCGCCTACTCCATTGTGGCCTACCAGACAGCCTATCTGAAAGCCAACTTTCCGGCCGAATTCATGGCGGCAGCCATGACCAGCGAAATGGGCGACACAAAAAAGCTGGCTGTTGTGCTTGACGAAGCCCGCCGTATGGGTCTGGAACTGCTGCCTCCTTCGATTAACCACAGCCAAGCGCACTTTACGGTTGAAGCAGGCCGCATCCGCTTTGGCCTTGGCGCCATCAAAGGCGTTGGTTTGAGCGCCATTGAAGCCATCATCCAGGCACGCCAAAAGCATGGCCCCTTCCGTACGATTTTCGACCTGGTGCGCCATGTCGATTTGCGGGTGGTCAATAAAAAAGTGCTGGAAGCCCTGGTACGCTCTGGCGCCCTGGATGATCTTGAGGGCCACCGGGCACAAAAGCTAGAGGCGATTGATCTGGCATTGCAGTACGCCCAGAAGTTTCAGGGGGAGCAGCTTCTTGGCCAGGCTTCGCTTTTTGGTGCTAGCGGCTCCCGCTCGGCCCTCCCCGAACCCAACTTGCCCGTGGTTCAGCCCTGGTCACGTGCCCAGTGTTTGAAAGAAGAACGCGAACTAATCGGCTTTTATGTCACAGGCCATCCCCTTGAGGCCTACCGTGCCGAGGTCAATGCCTTTGCTACGGCCACACTGGCCGGGCTATCGCGCATGCTCGAAGCTACCGACGCAACGCCGGAAATCAATGGTGCGGCCAATGGATATACGAATGGATCGGCTCATGGCTTTACCGCACAGCCCAACCGGCCACGCCACCGCATTTGTGGCATTATCACCGAGCTGCAGCGCCGAACTGGCCGAAACGGCCGCCCCATGGCATTTGCCGCCATTGAAGATTTTACCGGGCAAGGCGAGCTCGTGCTGTTTTCATCGGTGCTGGAACGTGCATTGCCACACTTAGAAGTGGATGCCGTAGTCCTGGTCGAAGGTCAGGTAGAAGTACGTGGCGGCAATGTAAAAATACTGGTAGACGAAGTTTGGCCCATGTGGAAGGTGCGGGAGCTCGTGGAAGTCTTGGTAGTCCAAATTAACCTAGAGCAAGTGACCGTAGAGCAGATTGAGCGTTTTCATGCATTGTGCACTGCGCATCCAGGGACCTGCAAGCTGCAATTCGATCTACTGAGCCCGCAATTCCCCAACGGACACCAGCGTCTGGTGAGTCGCCAATGCCTGGTTGAGCTCAGTGACCGTTTTTTGCAACAGACACTGAAGCTTTTTGGCGCCGAAGCCGTCCGTCTTGAAAGCCGTCGCCTATCCTCTATGCGCACATAAAAAAGCGGGGCTGCCCTGAAGCAGCCCCGCTTGCAATGTTAAGACCGGCTTAGAAGTCCATGTCTCCCGCACTAGGCGTAGCTGGTGCTTTTTCCTTTTCCGGCTTTTCAGCCACGACAGCCTCTGTGGTCAGTAGCAACCCAGCTACCGAGGCAGCGTTTTCCAGCGCCGTACGCGCCACCTTGGTTGGGTCGATCACGCCCTGCTCCAGCAGGTTGCCGAACTCTTCGGTCTGGGCATTGAAGCCAAAATCGTCCTTGCCGTCTTTGACGCGCTGGACGACGATCGAGCCTTCCCAGCCCGCATTTTCGGCAATCTGCCGCAGGGGCTCTTCCAGCGCTCGCTGCACAATCTGTACACCGATCTTCTGGTCTTCGTTTTCAACCTCAACCTTGTCGAGCGCCGGAATAGCCCGGATATAGGCTACACCACCACCAGGCACGATGCCCTCTTCAACAGCCGCGCGGGTCGCATGCAGCGCATCCTCTACGCGCGCCTTCTTCTCCTTCATTTCGGGCTCCGTGGCTGCGCCGATCTTCAACACCGCTACGCCACCGGAGAGCTTCGCCAAGCGCTCCTGCAGCTTTTCGCGGTCGTAATCACTTGTGGTCTCTTCGATTTGCTGGCGGATCTGGTTGGCCCGCGCTTTAATCTGAGCCGGATCTCCCTTGCCACCGACGATCGTCGTGTTGTCCTTATCCACAATGATCCGCTCCGCTTGGCCCAGATAGTCGAGCGTGGCGTTCTCCAGGCGATAGCCTTTCTCTTCCGAGACCACCGTACCACCCGTCAGGATGGCAATGTCTTCCAGCATGGCTTTGCGCCGATCGCCAAAGCCTGGCGCCTTAACGGCCGCCACCTTGAGCACGCCACGCAGCTTGTTGACAACCAGCGTAGCCAGCGCTTCACCTTCCACATCCTCGGCAATGATGAGCAGCGGCTTGCCCGTCTGGACCACCTTCTCCAGAATCGGCAGCAAGTCCTTCATTGCCGAGATCTTCTTGTCATGGATCAGAATGTAGGCGTCCTCCAGGACGGCCTCCATCGTGTCGGGGTTGGTCACAAAGTAAGGCGACAGGTAACCCCGGTCGAACTGCATCCCTTCGACGACCTCAAGCGTCGTCTCGGTGCCTTTGGCCTCTTCGACCGTGATCACGCCATCCTTGCCGACTTTTTCAAACGCATCGGCAATCAACTGCCCGATCGCTTTGTCGCCATTAGCTGAGATCGTGGCTACCTGCGCAATGCGGTTCTTGTCCTGCACCTCTTGGCTCATCTTGCGCAGCTCAGCCACAACCACTTCGACAGCTTTGTCAATACCCCGCTTGAGGTCCATTGGGTTAGACCCAGCCGTAACGCTCTTCAACCCCGCCGTCAAGATCGCCTGTGCCAAGACGGTCGCCGTCGTCGTACCATCACCGGCCACGTCGCTTGTCTTCGAGGCGACCTCTTTGACCATCTGGGCACCGACGTTTTCAAGTTTATCTTCCAACTCAATCTCCTTAGCCACCGTTACCCCATCTTTCGTAACGGTCGGCGCACCAAACTTCTTCTCAATGATCACGTTGCGCCCCTTCGGACCCAGCGTAACCTTTACGGCATCGGCCAGTTTGTCGACGCCGCGCTTGAGCGCCATGCGCGCATCCGCATTAAACGTAATCTGCTTCGCAGCCATAGGATTCCCTCCTGGTTGGTTTCAGCTCACCGGTTTTCCGGACAACACGTCACGAAAAAAGCGCCACCTTTACCGCAGCGCTTACTTCTTCGACTCCTCAATAATGCCCAAAATGTCCGTCTCCCGCATAATGAGGTACTCTTCGCCGTCGATCGAGATTTCGGTGCCGGCATACTTGCCATAGAGCACCTTGTCCCCTTCCTTAACGGTCATTTCAATCTTCGTCCCATTCTCTACACGCCCTGGACCAACGGCAATCACTGTACCTCGCTGCGGCTTTTCCTTGGCCGTGTCCGGAATGTACAGACCGCTCTCTGTACGCTCTTCCGGTGGTTCCGGCTTGATCACCACGCGATCGCCGAGTGGTTTAATCTTCGTCATACCCGCTCCTCCGTTTAGGTTTTATTGGATCGCTTGCACGGGAATGTGAAAAAACGTCTAAGAAGTGTTAGCACTCTCCAGTTGAGAGTGCTAACACTTCAACCCGAGCCCATCGTGAGGGGTTCCTACAAGGCATGAAGAAATTTTTAAACTCTCTGGCATCCACCTGCCAGCTTGCTTAGCTTTATGCCAAACCTAACGGTGCGTAGGATGCGGCGTTTTAACCGGCTTTGGCTTTTGGTCTGTCTGCTTACAGGCCTGCTGCTCGTGCTGGCCACCCTGCCGCCCTTCGTTGCGCCACCTTTGCGCGCAGGGCTGATGGCGCTGTTTGCGCCTGTATGCCACCAACTTCCCGATCGCTCGCTGTGGATCGAGGGTGTGCAACTGGCCGTCTGCCACCGCTGCTATGGCATCTACGCCGGGCTTTTCCTAGGGATTATGCTGTTTCCTTTGGTGCATGCACGACTGCGCACTGCAGCCCAAGAGCCTCGCTGGCTTCTTCTGGTGGCCTTGATCCCCGCTGGGCTGGACTGGAGCCTTGAAGCCTTCTCCCTCCAGTCCAGCACACCGCTGAGCCGTCTGTTCACTGGACTATGGCTAGGAGGGATCGCGGGGCTTCTTATGGCCACACGGCTAACGCCGCTTTCTCGCATCTTCCGCTGAGTAACTTTCTGTCACAAGCCTGGTTATGTCTTATGCGGGACAAGCTCCTCTCGGTTTTGCTTGGTGGCGCCATCGTAGGCGTTGCAAGCACATTGATTGCTAAGATTCCGTTTTTAGGTGGGTGCCTAGCATGTCTAGGGTATGCTGGTGCAGGACTCCTAACCGTGTGGCACTACACCAATACGCATCAGCTTACCCTTCCTGGTGGGCAAGGTGCCTTGCTGGGTCTGTTAAGCGGAGCAGTGGCTGCCTTGATCTCAGGTTTGCTAACCCTACTTTTAATCCATTGGGGATTTTTTGCCGACCCAATCGCTACGCTGGAAGCCAGTGGCCAGCTTGACCAGATGTCTCCTCAACAAGCAGAGATAGCTCTTCGCGTTGCTCAAGTGCTTTCGGGCTTCTGGGGCATCGTCTTAGGGATCCTCATTGGGGGCATTTTGGGGCTTTTCGGAGGCATCTTGGGAGCCGCCACTTTCAAAAAAGGCGCTTCCGAAACGCCCTCATCCGAACCGGACGTGCTCTAAGCCCATACGGGGGCGCCAGGGCCGACGTGCCCGCGGTGCGCTTAGCAATTCAGCCATTACATAGGCCTCTTGTAAGGCCTTCGGCTGTGCTAAGCGTTGTACCCATAAGGAAGGCGTAGCGGGTGCTGCTGGTCGCTCCGGCTTAAGTGCTGCTGCAGGCGCGGCTGCTACCGGCGCACGCCACTCCGGGCCTGTTTGTTCTAAATTTCGAAATGCTGAAGCTTGGTTTGTGTAGGTCGACGGCTGGGGTTGCGGAGCCGGTGCAGTAGGTTCTGACCGCAAAACATCCCGAATCGTTCGCAGCGCTTCCTCAAGCTCGGCATCGCGCGTGCGCTGGGGGAGAGGCTTTGGTATGGTAGGCCGGGTACGCCGACCGCCCAAAAGCCAATAGAGGACAAACAAAAAAAGTAAAAGCTCCAGAAAACCCATAGCACGACTTCATCTTTGTTTTGCTGGCTTACCGAAAATCAGGAGACTTTGTTGCACGGTTTCACTCAAACAGATCAGGTTGCATCCGTTGCTGTTTGAGCAGAGCAATAAGTTTTCGGTTGGCACGCGGAAAGGCGTACTGATCCAGCTCTTCTATCGTCACCCAGCGTAGCTGCAGCCCTTCTCGTGAGACAGGGGTTCCTTCAAGCAAGCGACACCAGAAGGCATGTAGCGTCACCCGGAAGTGCGTATAGGCATGGCGCACAGTAGCCAGTGGACCTGTGATTTCTACCTGCACCCCCAGCTCCTCATAGAGCTCACGTCGGCAAGTCTCTTGGAGCGGTTCGTCTTGCTGGCGCTTTCCACCTGGGAACTCCCAGAGCCCCCCCAAAAGTCCGTCTTCTTTACGACGCTGGATCAGCAATTGACCTTGGGCGTTTTGCAAAAGTCCGATCGCTACCTCATAGTGCGGCACAGGCATACGCGGGGGCTGTACCGGAAAGGCAGTAGGCATACCCAAGGCAAAGGCTTGGCAACAGGAACGCAGCGGACAAGCCGGGCAATCCGGTCGCTTGGGTAGGCAAACTGTAGCCCCCAACTCCATGAGCGCCTGATTGAAGGTACCGGGGTCCTCGGTTGCCACCAACGCATCAGCTACTTCTTGCAGCTGTAGGCGGGTGGTTTCCGCGCGGGCATTGTGCGCAACGGCCAGCACGCGCGTCAACACACGGACGACATTACCGTCGAGCACTGCCCGCGGCTCACCAAAGGCAATCGAAGCTACAGCAGCTGCTGTGTAGGGGCCAATACCCGGCAGGCGGCGCAGTGCTTCGTAGGTTTGAGGCAGTTTACCCTGATGATGGGCGACGAGGACTTGCGCAGCCCGATGCAAGTTGCGCGCACGAGCGTAGTAGCCTAAGCCTTCCCAGCAGCGCAGCACCTCGTCGAGCGGCACTGCAGCTAAAGCTTCAAGGGTAGGAAAGGCCTGCACAAAACGCCGGTAGTAGGGCAGCACCTGATCGACCCGCGTCTGCTGCAGCATAACTTCGGCTACCCAGATGTAGTAGGGATTGCGCGTGCGACGCCAAGGCAGGTCACGCGCTCTGGCCTTATACCAAGCAACGAGCTGGCGAAACGTCTGCCGATGCGCTGGCGTCAGACGGTCAAGTAACCGATCAGAAGCTGTAGGCGAAGGCGAGGCTTGAGCTTTGGCCATGGATCGTTCGTGCAAGCAAAACAGGCGCTTGCTATACGTTTGGCTAGCCATTGGGTTCAGCCTTTGGCTGCAGCTTGGCCGGCTTTATGCGCAAACTGCCCCATTTATCTCTCCCCCATCTGATAGCCTTATCCATCAGTTAAGCAGGCGTTTGGCCCAGCTCCAAGAGGAAGGTTTTTATTTGGCCCGCCTGCACCAGGCGTCCGACAGCTTCTGGATCGAACCTGGCCCACGCATCACGCTCGACACAGTTATTTTTGAAAATACGGGCCCGCTTTCCCCCCAAATGCTTTACCGCACCTTTCCAGTCCATCCAGGCCAGGTGCTAACTACAGAACGCCTTAAGGCCGGCCTGGAGCAACTGGCTCGCCATTATGCCGAGGCCGGCTATCCGCTCATGCGCGTGCGCATTGCCCGTTTGGATCTGCATCAGCGTAAGCCCGACCGGCTGATCCTTGTGTTACAGATTGAACCAGGTCCACGGCTATATCTAGACCACATTCTACTTCGTGGAGCAAAGCGCACGCAACCAGACTTTGTGGCCCGTGTGCTTGGGCTCCGAAAAGGGATGTGGCTGCGCCCCTTTCACCCGGAACGCATGGTAAGGCGCCTCGAGGCTACCGGACTATTTCGGCGTGTGGAGCTCCCCGAGCTCTACCTAAGCAGCGACACAACTGCTGTGCTTGTCGTGCCGCTTGAAGAAGCTGCACTTGGCACGTTTGACTTGCTGCTGGGGTACGTGCCGGAGGCCAGAAGTCTCATAGGCAGCGGCCATCTCAAACTCCAGCACGTGCAAGGAGCGGGCCGTCGGCTCGAGGTGCAACTCATGCGCCTGCCCGGTAGCGTCAGCCGCTTTCGTCTCGAGGCTGGTGACCCTTTTTTCTTGGGATGGCCGCTTGAACTCCGCGTGGCTTTTGCCGGCCGCCAACAGGACTCTACGTATAACCAACAGCATTATCGCCTTACCCTGGGCTATCACATGTCCTCGGGCCTTGAACTCATCGGTTTCTGGCGCCGGGAAGCTACGCAGCCCGGGATAGCTGGGGTACAGCTTCTTTCAGGGCAAGCACCTATTGGCCACAGCACGGCCCATTTAGCCGGCATGGGTATCTCCTTGCAGCCTTTCGATCCTAGCGTAACGGTTGCTCAAGGCCTGCTCCTAAACTTCCAAGCCGAGCGGGGAACCAAGCTGCTTACTAGGCGCGTGCGTACGCCTACTGGCGACACGCTCCGCAGCCACCAACGCCTTCAGCAACACCGACTAGAAGCCTCAGTGCGGTTTTATCAGCCACTAGCATCGCGGCTGCTCTTTGTCGGTGGAGGCGATCTGCACGTGCTCCAAGCAGACCTGTACGAGGCTTCGGATTTGTACCGGCTGGGGGGAGCGCGTTCGCTACGCGGCTACGACGAAGAGCAGTTTGCCGGCCATCGAACAGCCCGCCTATTGTTTGAAGTGCACTGGTTGCTGCATTTTCCTAGCTATGCTTTTGCGTTTTTGGATCTGGGATATGTGGCTACGCCACCTGGCACGCTCGAAACGGCCCAAACAGCTTGGTATCCCGGCTACGGCCTAGGCGTGCAGTGGCAAACGCGGGCCGGTTTGCTTAACCTAAGCTACGCCCTAAACCCTAAGGAATCATGGCTTGACGGACGACTGCACTTGCAACTTGCGCTGGGACTCTAAGCAATGACCACCACCTTTTACATACCCCCGGAAATGTTCCGTGACGGATGGGTCGTGCTCCCACCGGATGAGGCGCATCATGCCGTACGTGTCTTGCGCCATCGCCCAGGGGACGAGGTAGTGGCTGTCGACGGTGAAGGGGGCTGGTATCGACTGCGGCTAGAGCAAGTCGATCGTCAGACCGTCGGCGCTCGCGTGCTCGAAACGCGCCGCGACCATGGCGAGCCGCCTTATCACCTGACTGTCGGCTTGGCCTTGCTTAAGCAAAGCGCCCGCTTTGAAACCTTTCTTGAAAAAGCCGTAGAGCTGGGCGTGCAGTGCATCCTACCCCTCCAAACAGAGCGTACCGAACGCGTCCAGTTTCGCCTGGAGCGTGCTCAACGCATTTTGGTAGCTGCCCTCAAGCAATGCGGCCGTAGCCGCCTGCCTCGCGTATTACCACCGCAGACCTTCACCGAAGCAATCCGCAAGCCAGCTGCCTTGCGTCTGCTGTGTCACGAGCAACCTGACGCCGCTTCGTTGCCCCTGGGGCAGCTGCTTTGCGGGCAACGTATGCCCAATGCCCTGGTACTGATTGGCCCCGAAGGTGGCTTCAGCGGGTCAGAAGTCCGCCAAGCCCTTGCGGCAGGATTCCAGCTTGTCTCCCTGGGTCCACGTCGTCTACGTGCAGAAACTGCTGCGCTGGTGGCAGCCAGCGCTTTTAGCCTATACTGGGAAGCACAACGTTCACCAACCCGTTCCTACCATGCTCAAAAGCACTACACCAATCCTTGAAGGGCGCCGAATTACGCACTACCACGGTATTGTTACCGGAGAGGCCATCCTGGGCGCCAACATTTTTCGGGATTTTTTTGCTGGCATCCGGGATATTGTGGGTGGCCGCTCGGCAGCCTACGAGAAAGAGCTGCGTAAAGCCCGAGAAGTTGCCTTCGCAGAAATGGAAGCCCAGGCTCGTCAGTTGGGAGCCAACGCGATTGTGGGTATCGACATCGACTATGAGACCCTTAGCGTAGGTGGCGGAGGCAACATGCTCATGGTCAGCGTCAGCGGCACAGCAGTTACCGTAACCTAAGACGTACCCTGATAAAAAACCATGCCAACACAACACACCTTCGACATGGCCGCCGTTCGCGAAGAAACGCTCCATTCCCAGCAGGTATTTGACGGCCGCCTGCTTAAGGTCTATCAAGACGAGGTACGCTTGCCCAATGGCCAACACTCGGTGCGTGAATGGATCAACCATCCAGGGGCTTCCGCGGTCGTTCCGCTTTTTGAAGACGGAACAACCGTGATGGTCCGGCAATTTCGCTATCCACCCCGGCAGTTTTTTCTAGAGGTGCCCGCAGGTAAGCTAGATCGACCTGGGGAAGATCCACAAGCCGTTGCGCTCCGCGAGTTAGAGGAGGAGACCGGTTGGTGCGCCCGTAGCCTGGTTCATCTGGGTTCATTGTATCCCTGCATCGGCTACAGCAACGAAGTCATTCACTGCTTTTTAGCCCAGGACCTAGAACCTGGTCGCCAGCAGTTGGCGGATGGGGAATGGTTAGAAGTGGTCCGTCTTCCGCTGGCCGAGGCTGTGGCTATGGCGCGCTGTGGCAAAATTCCCGATATGAAATCTACCGCGGCTTTGCTCTTGGCAGATGCCTTTCTTCAGCAAAAAACCCGAAAGGATGCTGGATAAGTAAGGTTATGTTGATGTATCTTGCTTTTAAGCAAGGCATGCAAAATGCTAAGGTCGAAAAATGTTTACGTTTTTGATTATTCTGATTACGCTACTGGCAATACTGCTAGTGCTGGTTGTACTGCTGCAAAGCGGTCGGGGAGGGGGCTTAGCAGGCATTGCCGCCGGTGGAGCGCAGCAAATCTTGGGCGCGCGGCAGGCTCCTGATATTTTGGAGAAGACCACTTGGACGCTAGCCGCGATTTTTATTGTGCTGTGCATTCTGACCAACTTTACAATTGATACGGGTGCGCGGCGCGAAAGCATTATTCAGCAACGGGCACAGCAAGAGCAAACGCAACCTGTACCACCGGCCACGCCTCCGGCAACGACACCAGCGCCTGCAGATGACGCTAACTAGAGCGTTTTGCACAAAAACGGTAAAGGGCTGCTCTGCAGAGCAGCCCTTCGTGTTTAAACATGGCGGCATGCGCTGGCCTGTAAGCCGAATTCTGTCTACCCGAGCAACGGCCGCCACATCGCTCGGGGAGACCATCATTTATCTGGGACTGCCGTCACCGGCAGCCTCAAGCGGCCTACCCGCGCCGCCGCGTCCTAAGTGGACGCCTTTCAGCGGGCCACCTTATCCGCGCTAAGGGCGGTGCGGCGCTGCTTGGCCTTGCACCCCCCGGGGTTTACCTAGCCGCCGCTGTTACCAGCGACGCTGGTGGGCTCTTACCCCACCCTTTCACCCTTTGCCTGCGTCTCGCCGCACAGCGAGACCATCGGCCGGTCTACTCTCTGTGGCACTTGCCGTCGCCCTTTGGTTGCCCAAAGGACGCCCTCCGGTTAGGAGGCGGGGTGCCCTGTGGTGTTCGGACTTTCCTCACCGTCGCGCTGCAGGCGGACGGCGCGATGGTCCGGCCAGCGCAAGGTTTCTACGCTATCCCGTTACCTTCGTTCGCGAAACCAAGCTCCTGGCTCACTTCATGAAACAGCTCGCTGTCGACAATAATGCGGCCTGTTTGCTCACAGGCAATAATCCGCTTACGCTGCCGAATTTCTACCTGTTGCTGTGGAGGCACGGTATAGCCTGCAGCTGCACCTCGCTCAAGGGGCACCACCGCACGTCCATCCCGAAAACGCATACGCAGCCGCTTATACGCCCGCAGATAGCGCGGGTCAACCGCCTGCTCGGCTTCGGCGCGCTTGGCCAACAGCTCTTCCATTTCTTGCTTGGTATCCTCCAAAACAGCCTGCAGCTCAGCACGCTTAGCGGCGAGCAGCGCCTCTAGCTCTTGCAACCGCTCCTCTGCTTCTTTTTGCGTCACCACACGCTCTTGCTCCAGCCGCTCTAGCTCCTCTAAACGGGCCTTTGCGACTTCGATGCGCTGACGCTGCGCTTCAATCTCTTTGGTCAGCGCATCATACTCCCGGTTGTTACGCACGTGGAGCTGCTGCTCTTCGTAGCGCTTAATAAGCGTTTCGGCTTCTTCAATATCCAAACGCGCCCGCCGCCGTTCGACCTCGTGCTCTTTAGCTTCCCGTTTGTACTTTTCTAGGCGCGTCTGCAGGCCTGCTTTTTCATCCTCTAAGTCCTGAATTTCCTCTGGCAAATCCCCACGCAGTTTTTCGAGTTGGTCAATGCGCGTGTCGATAAGCTGTAAACGAACGAGCGCCCGTAATTGCTCAGCTATGGAAGCTGTTTCCTGCATTGTGGTGGGCATAGGCATTCTTAAAGCTTGATAGCGAGAACAATACCAGTCGTAGAAAACGCATGGTCATAGCGAAAGTTTAGTGTGTTTTATGCAAAACCTAGATTTAGCGCTCCGCTACAAATGTAGCTACAGGAGCTGTGCGCAGCCGGGTGCGATGCCATGCAACCGATGGGAAACGCTCTTGCAGCCAGCTTTGAAGTCGCGTTTCAAAGAGCACTTCCGTTTCGTAATGTCCAGCATCGATCAACGCCATGCGAGGCTTGCCTTCCGCTCCCAACACCTCAAAAAAGCGATGGTACGTTAGGTCGGCCGTTACGTACGCATCAGCTCCAGCTGCTAAGGCTTTAGCGATCAAATCCCCTCCAGCTCCACCACAGACCGCCACGGTTGCGATACGTGCCCCAAGATCTCCAACATACCTTAGACTCCGGACCCCAAGCCGCGTAGCCACGTGCCGCAAAAACGCCTCCAGCGATTGCGGCGGATCAAGCTTCCCAATCGCTCCCCAACCCGCCCGTGTGTAGGGCTGCTCAACTGGATACACGTCGTAGGCTACTTCTTCATAGGGATGCGCTGCCCGCATGGCCTTAAGCACCTTGGGCAGATCCCAGCGCGCTACCTCAACCTCCAGACGAACCTCTTCGGCCGATTCCAGCTGCCCTGGCTTACCAATAAACGGTCGCGCCATATCCCCCGGACGAAAATAGCCGATCCCTTTACTGGCAAAAGCACAGGCCTCGTAATTGCCGATGCGGCCTGCGCCAGCTTCAGCCAACGCCTCGCGCACCGGTTCCACATGCGAAGCTGGCACAAACGTCACCAGCTTGTAGAGTGCCTGCGGCAGCTTTTCCAAAAAGCGAATCTCCTGCAACCCCAAGTGCTCAGCCAAGGCAAACGAGACGCCCCCAGGAGCTGCATCTACATTCGTATGCAGACTGTAGAGTGCAATGCCGGCTTCGGCTAGCCGAAGCGCCAGCGCCGAGACCAAACCGTCGGGCGTTAGCCGACGCAACGGACGAAACAGCAGTGGGTGATGCGTCAAAATAAGCTCGGCCCCGAGGGCCTGCGCTTCCTCAACTACGGCTGGCGTAAGATCCAGCGCAATCAGCGCCCGCTGAACCACGCGATCTGGATGCCCTACCTGGAGGCCCACGTTATCGTAGGACTGCGCTGTTGCCGGTGGCGCCCAAGCCTCTAAGGCATCAGCAATCTGTTGCAGTGTAGGATAGGAGCTCTGCAGCGCCATATTTCTTACAACAGGTTCAACAACGCCGATTTGTTTTCCAACACTACAGCTCAGGTTCCCTCTGCTGCTCCTGGGCCTGCCGCACACCCTCAGCCTCGTCAATACGCAACAGCAACCAAAGGCCTAGCCCAAAGAACAAAAGTACCGAACTAACGCCCACACGCTGGCTACCCGACCAGTCCGTAAACAACCCTAGCAGCAATGGCCCCAGAAATGCTGTAGCCTTTCCCGAAAAGGCAAAAAATCCGTAGAACTCATTGCGTTTGCCCAGGGGTGTAAAACGTCCCAAAAGCGAGCGGCTGGCAGACTGGTTGGGCCCAACGCAAAGACCAATGATCAGGGCAGCCACCCAAAAAAGCAATCGATCGGTTGCCAATACGGCCAGCAGCGTAGCACCGAGCAAACCTCCTAAACTCAGCATCAGCGCACGCTTGCCGCCTAAGTAGTCATCAATAAACCCAAACAGCCACGCACCCAACCCGGCTGCCACATTCAGCACAATACCAAAGACAATGATTTCATCGGTTTGAAAGCCAAATGTACCCGCCGCGTAGATGCCCCCAAAAGCAAAAAGGGTCAGCAGCCCATCGTTATAAAGCAAATGGGCCAGCAGCAAGCGCGCTACCTGCCGGTAGCGGCGCACTTCATGAAAGGTCTCCCCAAGCTGCCGCGCGGCCTGGCGTAGTAAGATCGGGAGCTGCACGCGATGCTTAGGCCGATGTTCGGGCACCCAGAGCAGCAGTGGTACACTAAAAAGAGCATACCAGACGGCGACCAAGAGGTTGGTCGCCCGCACGTTTTCGCCATCTGTCTTGGAAAATCCCCCAAGCGGTGCCTCAGGCATCACCAGTCCAACCAACGCTACCGCTAAGCAGAGCAGGCCGCCTACGTACCCTAAAGCCCAGCCGTAACCCGAAATGCGTCCGATGCGTCCGTGCGGCGCAATGTCTGGTAAAAATGCATTGTAAAACACATTGCCCAGCTCAAAGGCAACGTTAGCGATCGTGAACAAGATCAGTGCTTCAAGAACCTGACCAGGACGTGGAAAAAACAGCGCAGCCGTCGTGAGCACGCAAACACCCGTTGCAGCCGCCAAAAATCGCTTGCGATAGTGCCCCTGATCGGCTAACGCCCCGAGGAATGGAGAAAGCAAAGCCACCAGAATCCCGCTCACCGTTACCGCACGCGACCAGAGCGTCGTTCCTGTTACGCTATCAGCGGCAATGGCCTGCGTGAAATACGTGGCGTAGACAAACGTGACAACGAGGGTTGTAAACGCCGAATTGGCAAAATCATACAAAGCCCATGCCCAAAGAGTACGTCGCGGGTACGTTTGCATGCTGATCACAGGCCGCTGCGTGAAACATAAAACGCAAAGAACGCTTACGCGTAGTTCCTCAAAATCCCAGGGAGCTTGCACCTTGGACGTGCGTTGCACGCCAGAGCGCCTCTGCCCACGTAGCTCAGTTGGATAGAGCAGCGGCTTCCTAAGCCGTTGGTCGCAGGTTCGAGTCCTGCCGTGGGCACTATGGTTCAGGAAGCAGGTGCGGCGGCTCCAATAGAGGGCGTTAGCTCCCAGAGTTCGACCAGTTCATTGAGCAAGTCTTCCTCAACGTCAAGAAAGGTACCGTCCGCGTTGGCAATTTGTACCAGGTCGTGGAAAGCTGTCAGCCGCTGCTCGGGCGTGAGGGCCAGTTTAACCGCTTCTGCTGCGGCGCGTAGTTCGGCATGGCCTACCCCTTCGGCATAGCGACTGGTTGCCTCTTGCAGCACGGCAGACAGTTGCTGCTCATTCAGCTCAGGGCACCAAGCGTGCAACTTGCGCCAGATGATATGCCGCTCCTGGCGCGTTAGCTCATGATCGATGCCGTGTGCCAGGACTAAGTACAGCAAAGCCAAATGAATCAAGACTTCCGGGATATCGGTATGACCGAACTTCAGCAGGGAGACGTGTTCCCAGGGAAGCTCCTGTCCCCACCGTTGGGCCAATGTTTCAAGAAACTGGCGCTCGCTTTCCATAACGATCCCATCGGCCTGGGCAATGCGCAATAGGTCGTGCAACACCGCCTGCCGCTGCGCCGGTGACAGATGTGGCTCGATCTCGTTCAGTGCAGTCTGTAAAACGACCTCAGCATCTTCATGAGCAAGCACCACGTCGAGCGCCTCCAGCACGATCGTTCGCAGCTGATCCAGCGGCAACGTAGGGCAGCGCGCTTGCAGTTGCTCGATCACTGCTTCCAAACGCCCGTTACTGAAAGACCATCCAGACCGATAGGCAGCTGTCAAGTACAGCAACGCCAGTTCATGCAGCCGGCTGGCCACGCAAAGTGTTACCGACATGGCAGATTGGGCAGTAATGAAAGCCTTCTGTAGGTTCTATCTCTACCCTCAGGTGCATGAGGGTTGATATCGGCCAACCGACAGCTTGTTTAACAAATTTCGGAAAATAAGGTGCGCTGCAGCAAGGGCTATTTGTTACGCTTTTGCAAGGGATTCACGCTCGGCTGACACCTGAAGGGTTTTGACCGCTTTTACCATCGGGTCAGCCGGGTCACTGCTGTGCAGCACTTGAAAGCCCAGCTTCCGGCAAACGTGCTGCATAGCATGGTTTTGTACCAAGATGTCGGCTACGATGCGCTCCAAACCCTCGGCCTCTCCAATTTGAAGCAATCGCCGCAGCAGTTCTGTACCTAAGCCCTTACCCTGCACATCGTCGCGCACCAGCAAGGCAAACTCGCCATCGTTGGTGCCGTAAACCTTGGTCAAGCGTGCAACAGCAAGGATTTCGGGCCGACCGGTTTCTGGGCTACGCCGCTCAGCCACCAATGCCATTTCTCGGTCATAGTCGATAAAGCACAGCCGGGCCAACCGCTCGTGGGCTACGCGCTGGCTCAGCTTAAGCAGGCTTGCATAGCGCAGGTAAACACTGCGCTCCGAAAGCTTATGATGAAACGCAACCAAAAGCGGTTCATCCTCTGGACGGATCGGCCGGATCAATACCGCTGAGCCATCCTTAAGCCGCCAGGTGCCCATGTACTGGCGTGGATAGGGGCGAATAGCTGGCCGCGGCAGCTCTTCTTCCCGCAAGTGTAAAGGATGCAGCACGATGCGGGCATCAAGCGCAATCAGTTGCTCGGGGGCAGCCAAAAATGGGTTAATGTCAATCTCACGAATCCAAGGCTGTTCAACAACGAGCTGACTAAAACGCACCAGTAGCTTTTCTAAGCGATCCAGGTTGACCGGTGGGCGTCCCCGCACGCCTTCCAAGGCTCGGTATACCTTGGTTTGCTCCATCATGCGCCGTGCTAGCGTAGTGTTCAGTGGCGGCAAAGCTAAGGCCCGATCGCGATAGACCTCCACCAGCGTTCCACCCGCACCAAATAAGATGACTGGGCCAAACTGCGGATCAATCGTGCTGCCAATAATCAGCTCGTAGCCGTCGCGCAGGTGTACCATAGGTTGCACGGTTACACCGTCGAAAGCCTCAAGCTGGCCACGCGCCGCGAGATTGGCACGAATGCTTTCAAAAGCCTGCCGTACAGCCTCAGGAGATCCCAAGTTGAGCTGAACGCCGCCTACGTCGGTTTTGTGCGTGATCGTCAGCGAATGCAGCTTAACGACTACCGGATAACCCAGCGCTTCGGCCGCAGCCACTGCCTCGTCGGCTGTGCGCGCCAAACGCGTTGGCGTAACCGGCAAACAGTATGCTTCTAATACCTGCTTTGCCTCATATTCGGTAAGCAGCGTGCGCCCTTCTTGACGCACTTGCTCGAGCAGGCGTTGCGCCCGTTCTCGATCAGGCCCGCCGTCGATTTCGTCGTCGGGCAGCGAAGGGGTCTCGTAGAGCCCACGCAGGTTGTAACTGTAACGCCACATGTAGTTAAAAACGCGCACTGCCGTGTCGGGATAGGGGAAGGTGGGTATGCCCGCGCGATTGAGGATTTGCCGTCCTGCAGCCACCTCAACCCCACCCATCCAGCTTGCTAGAATGGGCTTGCGACTTTGGGCAAAACGCCGAAGGTGCTCGGCCGTTTGCGTGGGTTCGGTCATCGCCTGTGGAGTCAGAATCACCAGCAGACCATCGCTGTTTTCGTCAGCCAGTGCCACTTCAAGCGCCTTGGCATAACGCTCTGGGTCCGCATCTCCCAGAATGTCTACCGGATTACCCCGGCTCCATTGTGGCGGCAAAAAGGCATTCAATGCCTGCAACGTAGTCTCCGACAGTTCTGCCAGTTGCCCACCACCCTGCACCAGGGCGTCAGTAGCCAGCACGCCAGCACCGCCAGCATTGGTTACAATTGTAAGCCGAGGACCTTCAGGGCGTGGCTGCTTGGCAAGCACTTCAGCCATGTAAAACAGGTCGGCAATGGAATCTACCCGCAACACCCCTGTGCGCCGAAAAGCAGCACTGAGCACTTCGTCGCTACCGGCCAACGTACCGGTATGGGATAAGGCTGCCTTGGCCGCCTCTTCGGTTCTTCCCGCCTTGATTACGATAATTGGTTTTTGAAAGGCCACCTCCCGTGCTGCCGAAAGAAACGACCGGGCATCGCCGATCGACTCCATGTAGAGGATGATGCTCTTGGTGTACGGATCATTACCGAGATAGTGGATTAGGTCGCCCCAGCCCACATCGAGCATCGAACCGATCGAGACAAAGGCACTAAACCCTACGTTCTCCTCCAGACTCCAGTCCAAAATCGCTGTTAGCAGCGCCCCACTCTGGCTAATAAAACCCACCGAACCAGGCCGTGCCATGGTGCTGGCAAAAGTGGCGTTTAGTCCGGTTACCGGACGCATAACGCCTAAGCAGTTGGGGCCAACAATGCGCATGCCTCCCTTACGCGCAATGGCCAAAATCTGCTCTTCAAGCCGGCGTCCTTCCTCACCAATCTCTTTGAAACCTGCTGAAATAATGATCGCCCCTTTGACACCTGCCTCAACGCACTCCTGGACCACGCCCGGAACCGTTGGCGCTGGCGTAGCAATGACGGCCAAATCTACAGGCTCCGGGATATCGCGCACTGAAGGATAGGCCCGGATGCCTAGCACATTAGAACGTTTGGGATTAACCGGATAAACCGTGCCCCCAAACGGGTTACTAATTAGATTCCACAGCAGCGTGCGTCCCACACTTCCAGGACGCTCGCTAGCTCCAATGACGGCCACACTTTGGGGTTTAAAAATCGCATCCAAGTGCAAGCGACGAGGCAAAAAAAGCTCGTGCGAAGGGTCAGTATGCACAGTAGTCCGGGCTTCCATGGCGCGCTATAACCGTTGGCGTTTCTTGCTACAGGTTCTACCACCCCTGGACGCAGAAGTTAACGCCCAACAGGCGAATTGACAGTTTTCTTACCCAATCGTCTGCAATTCCTCAATAAAGCGGGTTGCCAACGCTTCGGCTTCAGCTGCCGTTCGGGCTTCTGCATAGATACGCACGATCGGCTCTGTATTCGAACGGCGCAAATGTACCCACCCTTCGTCCAGATCGATCTTTAGGCCATCGATCGTGGAAATGCGGGCATGGGCGTAACGCTCGGCCAAGCGCGCTAACGCCGTTTCGGCATCCAAGTGGTCAAGCGGTAGCTTGTACTTGACCATCGCGTAACGCGGCAGCGTTGCCACCAGCTCGGAAAGCGACTGCTCCAGGTTAGCCAGGTGTTGCAGAATCATGGCAGCCCCCACCAGCGCATCACGGCCGTAGTGCACGTCGGGCAAGATCACGCCACCGTTGCCTTCCCCACCTAAAATAGCCCCAACGGCTTTCATCTTTTGCACCACGTTGATTTCCCCCACAGCTGCGCGGTAGACCGGCATGCCATAGCGTGCAGCGACCTCGTCGATAGCCCGTGACGAAGACAAGTTCGTCACAAAGGGCCCTTCCCGAAAGCGCCACAGAAAGTCGGCCGCGATTACCTGCGTCAATTCTTCGCTCACGTACACACCGCCATCGGCAATCAAGGCCAATCGATCGGCGTCGGGGTCTACCACAAAACCCAAATCGACGCCGCTTTCCGCTACCGCAGCGATCGTGCCGGTCAAATGCTCAGGTAACGGCTCTGGTGGATGTGCAAAACGGCCATGGGGTTCACCATTGACCAGCCGAATTTCAACGACTCCCAAACGCCGCAGCAATGCTGGCAGCGCTATAGCCCCTACTGAGTTGATACCATCAACCAACACCCGAAACTGCCTGCGAGCAATGCGCTCAGGATCAATAAAATCGAGCGCCAAAATCCGCTGTAGGTGCTCGTCAAGAAAATCCCGAGCTTCGTAGCTTCCTAAGGCTTCATACCTTACCAGCGGAAGTGCGCTGGCTTCAGCAAGCGCCAGTACTTCACGGACTTCTCCAGGAGTCAAAAACTCCCCCTGCCGGTTGAGCAGCTTCAGCGCGTTCCATTCAGCTGGATTGTGGGAAGCTGAAAGGACAATACCCCCATCGGCACAGGCTGCTTGCACGGCTACTTCGACGGTCGGCGTGGTTGCAAGCCCAGCATCCAGCACATCGCATCCAATGCTCTCAAGCGTAGCTGTTACAATACGGGCACATATCGAACCTGTTACGCGTCCGTCACGCCCAACAACCACCCGCGGGCGGCGCCCGCTAACTTGGCGATGCAACCAGGCACCAAAAGCGCCCGCATAGCGCATGAGCTCTTCCGGACCAAGCCCTGCGCCAAAAATTCCACGAATACCTGACGTTGAAGCAATCAGTGTTTTTGAGGATTCCATAAGGCGTTTACCGTGTCTTTTTGCGGTAATTTCGCACAGAACCGGCCGAAAAGTCGAGGGCTTCAACGGAAGTCCATTGACAAATTGGACTTTCAAGTCGTTTTTACGGAACAGCGTTTATAAGCCTACGTTTGGCCGATAGCAACCACTGATGCACGATTGTTTGCAATGAATTGGGGGATTCCGGTTCAGGCTTATGCATTTCGCGCGCGAGCGCGATGGTGGTTTTTATTGTTCACGGCCTTTTGTACCCTAGCCCTGATCTCATGGGGTGGATTTGTGACCACGATCGGAGCAGGGATGGCCGTCCCCGATTGGCCAGCCTCATTTGGCTCGTATGATCCTTTCCGTACCGGTTTTCAAGATCCAACAGATCCCGCTGCGCGCTGGTGGCACCGCACGCCGATTCTGGCCGAACATGGCCATCGCCTGCTGGGCGCGTTGGTTGGTCTGTTGACCATTGGCGTTGCCCTATGGACCTGGCGGCGCGATCCGCGGCGCTGGATGCATCGGTTAGGCTTTGCTGCCTTGGCTTTAGTTATTGTGCAAGGCATTTTAGGTGGCCTGCGTGTTACGGAAAACTCGCTTGCTCTGGCAGCCGTGCACGGTGCTACGGCCCAGCTCTTTTTTTCGCTTATTGTTGCCCTAGCGGTGTTTACTTCTCCCTCCTGGCTTGAGGCCCGATCGCTTGTGCCCGAAAACCCCCCGCTGGTGCAACTGCGTCGTCTGGCACTGTTTACCGTACTGGCCCTTTACGGCCAGATCATCCTGGGCGTACTTTTGCGGCACCCTGGTAGAGGCCTCGAGTTAAGCTTTGCTGTAGTGCACATTGCCGGGGCGTTTGTAGTAACTGGCCTGGTGCTGGCTGTATTTATCCACGTGCAGAAGCATTTTGAAACGAACCCGTTGCTTCATCGAGCTGCCTGGGCTATGCTCTGGATCGTAGCGCTGCAGTTTGCCTTGGGCCTTTCGGCCTACATGGCGCTCCTCTACGAAACACCTATGGCGCTGCGTAGCGTGCTGCAAATTGTGTTGCGTACAGCCCATGTCGCTACTGGTGCTCTGCTGATGGGCAGCACAGTGGTTCTGCTGCTGCTGGCGTTCCGTCGCCTGCAAAGCACCGCAGCTGTTGTGCCGGACACTTCAGAGCTTGCTACTGTCCAACCTAACTCCTAAAGCGCCGTGTTGCCCACCCCACGCTCGTTGCTGACCGCACTCTCGATACCTGCGCATCGTCGAGCCTGGCTCCAAGGCTGCTGGGAGCTGACCAAACCCGAAATTACATTTCAAGTGACGCTTTCGGCGCTCGCGGGCTACTTGATGGGCACTCCAGATGCGCTCGATGGCTGGCGTTTGGCAGGTACGCTGCTAGGAACAGCGCTGACGGCAGCCGGCGTGGGTACGTTAAATCATTACCTTGAGCGGGATTATGATGCAGCTATGCGCCGCACTGCGCAGCGCCCATTGCCTTCAGGACGCGTGTCTGCTGCCACGGCACGTTACCTAGGTATGCTGCTCGTATTTGCAGGTATTGGGCTGCTATGCCCAGTGGCGAATGCGCTCACGGCTGCCCTAGCCATCCTAACCGTTCTGCTTTACCTCTACGTTTACACCCCCTTGAAGCGACGCACCCCTTACAATACGCTTATCGGAACAGTCCCGGGGGCCTTACCTGCACTAGGCGGCTGGGCGGCGGCAACAGGCAACCTAGCGCTGGGCGGCTGGACGTTGTTTGCTATTTTGGCCGCCTGGCAAATGCCTCATTTTCTGTCGCTTGCCTGGATGTATCGCAAGGACTATGAGCGAGCACGCTATCAAATGCTACCCGTCGTTGAACCCGATGGACGCGCTACGGCCTTTCAGACACTTGCATTCACAGCGCTGCTACTGCCCCTGGGCATGGGACCCTTTTTTGCTGGGGTAGCAGGACCAGTATACCTCGCAGGAGCGCTTCTGCTAGGACTATACTTCCTGCGTCCTGCACTGGCGTTTTACCGCACACGTCACGTGCAAGATGCCCGCCGGGTACTGCTGGCCTCGATCGTGTACATCCCGGTATGGACCGGGCTCATTGTGCTGGACTGGCTGTTACGCTAACCATGAGCGAAGCGGCCGTTACGCTGACCGCCGTTACCTTCCGCTACGGCTCGCACGTTGCCCTACACAATCTTTCGCTTGAAGTGCCAACAGGAAGTTGCTTTGGCCTTCTAGGTCCTAATGGTAGCGGCAAAACAACGCTCATGCGACTTCTGGCCACGCTGCTTCCCCCTACCCATGGACATCTGCGCGTCTGCGGGTTCGATACCGTACGCGAAGCCGACGCCGTCCGTCGCTGCTTGGGCATTGTCTTTCAGCATCCGGCGTTGGACGGTGACCTTACCGTAGAAGAAAATCTGCGCTTGCACGGGGCTTTCTATGGACTGCGCGGCCCAGAACTAACGCAACGTATTGAGGAGCTGCTCGAACGACTAGGCCTTAGCGACCAAAAACGCACCCTGGTCAAACGGCTTTCAGGTGGCCAGCAACGGCGCGTAGACCTGGCGCGCGGTCTGCTGCATCGCCCTAAGCTCCTCCTGCTCGACGAGCCCACTACAGGGTTGGACCCGCTGGCCCGACACGCGTTCTGGCAACTGCTGCATTTGCTGCGTCAAACGGTAACCTTGATTGTGGCCACCCATTTGCTTGAAGAAGCTGAGCGTTGCGACACCGTCGCCTTGCTCGATGCAGGGCGCCTGGTTGCCCTCGGTGCACCGAAAGCTTTAACCAGCACCTTAGGGGACGAATTGCTCTGTTTAGAGACGCCAGTGCCCGAAACACTAGCCCAAGCGCTCCAAACCCACTTTGGGTTGGAAGCTCACGTGATTGGCAATTCAGTACGCGTTGCTACACCCCATGCCCATGCCCTGCTACCGCGCTTGTATGAAAGCTTAGGGGATCGGCTGCAAAGCGCAACCATCCGTCACCCTACGCTGGAAGATGTGTTTTTAGCCTATACCGGCCATCCACTGCAGGCGACCTCCCCCTTGCCGTTTGCCGAAGCACCATGAATACTTTCATGTTGAGCGTTCGAGCGCTCTGGTGGCGCGAGCTTGTGAAGTTTGTGCGCGACCGCGCCAGGCTATTAGGCGCTCTGGCCCAGCCGTTGGTCTTTTGGCTACTGCTGGGTTTGGGGTTTCACAGGTCGATTCAACTAACTGGTCCTGCTACGCCAGGCTCCTACCTGGCCTACTTGCTGCCAGGCATGATGGCCTTGACCATGCTGTTCACGGCCATCTTTTCGACCATGGCGCTCATCGAAGAGCGCCGTAGTGGATTGCTTCAGGCTTTGCTGGTTGCGCCGGTTGCACGCACAGCGCTGGTGCTGGGCTACGGCCTAGGGAGTGCTACACTGGCTTTTTTTGAAGCTCTCTTGCTGCTCGGTTTGCTACCTTTTGTCAATGGCGCACAGCTCACACCTACTGGCCTCATCCAAGTGCTTGCCGTTAGCCTACTGGCGGGTCTAGCCTTTGCGCTGCTGGGCTTGGTCGTGGCCTGGCGTTCGGTTTCTACGCGCGGCTACCATGCGATCATGAATGTGGTGCTGTTGCCACTTTGGGCCCTCTCTGGTGCTGTTTTTCCCATTGAAGGAGCGGCACCGGTTTTGCAACTTCTCATGCGCCTTAATCCTGTTACCTACATCGTCAGTGCCTTGCGGCAAGGATTGTTTGGTAGCGACGCAGCAGGAGCCGTGGGTTCGCCCGCAGGCTGCCTGTTCATCACAGGTCTGCTGACGCTTGCCCTACTCTTCAGCGCTGTGCACACCGTGCGCCGTCCCCTAAGCCGCAGCACCTTTTAACAAAAAAGCCCTAAGCGCTTTTTCCTGATTACGAAGTGGCTTGAACGGCTTCAACGCGGGTGATCTCCGGAATAGCACGCTTAAGCACCTGTTCAATGCCTGCCCGTAGCGTCATCAGGCTCATGGGGCAGCTTCCGCAGGCGCCCAGCAACTCCAGCTCAACCACATAATCCTCTGTCACGCCAAGGAGACGCACCGAACCGCCATCGGTCATTAAATAGGGACGAATCATATCGAGCGCTTCTTCGATGCGCCGGTGCAGTTCGGGATCGTTGGGCGTCAGCGGTGTGGCTTTCGTATCGGTCATAACGCGCGTAAAGCTGACGACGATATACGTTGAGCTAAAACCCGTTTCCTACGGGATTGTTGCGCCCTAGCGGTAAAGGATTTCCACCTTTTGCGTCGGGGGCTGCTCGGCATTGCGCAGATTAACCTGTTCGACTACCTGTTGGGCCAGCTGGAAAAAAGCGCGGGCTGAAGTGCTTTCCGGATCGCTGAGCACAATAGGCTGGCCTGTATCGCCGCCTTCACGTACAGCCTCTTCGATAGGAATCTCGCCTAAAAACGGCACGTCCAGTTCTTCCGCAAGCCGGCGAGCCCCTCCGCGACCAAACAGGTAGTACTTTCGATCGGGAAGGTCAGGCGGTGCAAAATAAGCCATGTTTTCTACAATGCCCAGCACAGGCACTTGCACGTTGCGGAACATAGCGACCCCTTTGCGGGCATCGGCCAACGCGACCGGTTGTGGTGTAGAAACAATAATCGCTCCGGTTAACGCAATAGATTGCACAATGGTCAGCGGTACGTCACCAGTACCAGGCGGCAAATCCAGAATCAGATAATCCAGTGTTCCCCAATCGGTCTCACCTAAGAACTGTCGTAAGGCCTTGGCTACCATAGGCCCACGCCAGATTACGGCCTGCTCGGGATCGACAATAAAACCCATCGAAAGCAGCCGGACGTTGTGGCGCACTAGGGGAACGATCTTGCGCTGCTCGTTTACGCGGGGTTTCTCATCACGCACACCAAACATGGTTGGGACCGAAGGCCCGTAGATGTCGGCATCGAGCAATCCCACCTCATAGCCTTGCTGAGCCAAAGCTACGGCCAGGTTGACCGCCACCGTGCTTTTGCCTACCCCTCCCTTGCCTGAGGCGACAGCCACAAAGTTGAGCACGCCTTCTGGCTCTACCGTAGACATCGGACTCCCCCCTTGGATTTCAAGCCCGATTAGCTCTGTATCGGTGTCAATGTGTAGCTTAAGATTTTCACCAAAGGCTTCCTGCAACAGACGGCGGCATTGCTCAGGGGCCTCACGGGCAAAGTTGGTATCTGGACGCGGCAAAACAAGGGTGAAGGCAACGCGATCGTCTTCAACGCGCAGATTACGCACACGCTTCAGCCGAACCACATCGCGTCCTGAATCGGGATCCACAACCCGCGCCAAAACGCGCAAGACCTGCTGTGGGGTAAGCATGGGCAATACAATCTTTCTCTTCTAATTACCCAAAAGTGGGACCGGCTGGTGAGGCGATTTGTTCCGTTTGACCCATGCTGAGCCACCGCAGTAACAGTCCATGCCGTAAGCCAAAAGGGCTGACGTAGCACAGGTCCCAGCCACCCCAGGCTACGATTTCGCCAAGCAGCAACGCTCCCATAGGTAGTACATCGGCTCTTCCCGCAAGCAACGCAGGCCAAAGGGCTCGAATGTCTTCTGGCTTCATGCCCAAAAGTCGATCTCGCCAATGGTATATCGCCTCGCGGGAAAGCGCCACGGGTTCACGCAATGGAAAACGCCTGGTCTCCAGTGCTGCCAGCGATACGCAAGTGCCGGCAATGCCCACAAGGGTGTAGGATTGGGGTGCATGCGGGAGTGGCTGTGCCGCTAAAACGCTGCAGATGTGCTCTTGGGCTAAGACGACTTCAGCTGGTGTAGGGGGGAAGCGGTGAAAGTAGCGCTCGGTAAGGCGTACAGTGCCTAGCGGTAAGCTTCGAAGGAAAGTGATCGCTCCTGGTCTTCCTGCGATCAGTTCTGTAGATCCACCCCCAATATCCACGGCCAGGCAAGGACCTTGAGGCATGGCTGGTGCTGCCAAAGCACCAGCCATACTCCAGCGCGCTTCTTCTTCACCCGAGAGGATTTCGAGTGGCAAGCCCAGTGTATCGGCTACTACGGCCTGGAGTGCGTCTTGGTTTTCGGCTTCTCGTCCAGCGCTGGTAGCTGCAACAATACATGTAGCCACGTTGTAGGCTAGCAGCAGTTCACGATAGGCCATCAGCGTCTGGCGTAGCCGCTCCAGTGCTGCTGGACTGATCCTGCCGCGACCTTCCAGCCCTTCCCCCAATCGCACAAACCGCTCGGTCTCATAGGAAGGGATCAGGCGGTTGCCGGTGACTTCGGCAATCAGCAATAGCGCGGTATTCGTGCCCAAATCGATTGCGGCCAGACGCACGGCTTTAAAGCGAGCGTTTAAGCATTACTGCCCACCAGGCGTTTTCCACGGCCTCATGCAGTGGCTTTAGGTCTTGCGCAGCAGCCGCCTCCAGCATCACCTCCCGTTCCTCACGCAGCAGCCCAGAAAGCAGCACATAGCCCTCGGGGCGCACCTTTTCACGAAACGCAGGCAGCATCTCCAGCAATACGCGACGGTGGATATTCGCCAAGATCAGATCGAAATCCCGTTCAGGCACTACATCCATGGAGCCTTGGCGAAACGTGACGCGGTCGGCTACGCCGTTACGCGCGAAGTTCTCTTGAGCGTTTTCAGCAGCCCATGGGTCAATGTCGAAGGCAATAGCTGAGCCAGCCCCGAGCTTCAGGGCAGCAATGGTTAAAATACCTGTTCCCGTTCCCGCATCCAGCACGCGAGCGCCTGGTTCGACGCAATCGGGTAGCATCTGCAATACCAAGCGGGTGCTTTCGTGATAGCCCGTGCCAAAGCTCATTTTAGGATCGATTTCCAGCACAATATGTGTGGCATACGCTTCAGGCACGGCGTGCCAGCTGGGCTTAATGAGAAAGGGACCGACCGCAATGGGTTGCATTTGTGCTTCCCAGCGGGCGTTCCAGTTTTCGGGCTCGATGGTGCGTACTTCGATCGTATCAGGCAGCCCCTGCTTTCGCAAGAGTTCACGGACAGCTTCCCGAACCGCAGCCCGCCATTGCGAAGCCGGCATGTAAGCTTTGAGCACATCGGCTTCTTCCCAAAATGCCTCGAATCCCAAAGCATCTAGGTGCAAAATTAGCGGGTCATGCAAAGCTTCGGGAGCTGTAAGTACCAGCTCAATCGTAGGTTCATTGGTCGATACGCTCAATCCGGAGTCCCCAGGCTTCGGGTTCATGGGGCTCGGGATATTCGAACTGTCCATAGGCGTGTGAAAAATCGGTGCGAAAGTGGGCAATATAAGTTCCGGCAGGGAGCGTCAGCAGGGTATCGGCCATACGGTTGCGTCCGTCTCCGCCTGCCGGTTTTGTATGTTGCCAAGTCATTTCCCAAACGACTTCACCTGTGCCAGCTTGCTCGATCCAACCGTAGTCGTATTGGCCGCTAAGCGACAGCTCGCCTACGGCGCGAATGCGCAGCCGCGTGGGTTGCGTCAGCGTAAACGCTTGTTCTCGATGTTCGTTGTTGCGCACGCGGGTTAGGTCGACTAAAAGCGCACCGGTGGTCTGAACCGGTGGCGAGGGCGGTGCAACCGAAGGGGCACTGGTCGATGCCGCGTGCACAATCAGGGTGTCACGGCCTGGTCGCAAGGGAAATAGCGTCACGCCCCAGCGTTCCGGGTGTTCCGGGCGCCCGTTACGCCAGTCTTCATAAGCGTGGGAGTCGTCAGTTTGATAATGCAGCACGTACCGGCCAGGAGGCAAGCGCAGCGCTGCTACTTCAAGGCGGTTGTTGGGATGGCCACCTGCTGGAACCGACCGTGCACGCTCCATTTTCCAGAGCGTGGTGCCTAGGCTATCGGTCAGCCAAGCATAATCGTAACGACGGTTTCGTGTGCCTAGCTCACCCACAGCATACAGCAGCACCTCTGTAGTATCCCTGGCCGAGAATTCAACCTGACGGTTTTCAGCATTGCCAACAGGAGCTAGCATCAGTAGCGGACGACGGCTTACCCAGGGATCCAGTAGGACTACGCTGGTATCTTCAGGGTGAAGACGCCACAGCGTCAATCCCCAGGCTGCCACATCAAAAGGGGGGTTAAAACGCCAATTGCCAAAGGCGTGAGCGGCATCCGTTTGAAACCAAGCACGGTAGACGCCTGGCATAAACTCAACCGTATCGCGCGCCATCCGATTCCCCTCCCATCCGCCCGCAGGTTGGGTATTTTCTCGCCGCATTTCCCAGAGTCGTTCACCATCGGGCAAGCGCTCGATCCATCCGTAGTCTGCTGGCTGCGCTTGAAGTTCACCGACAGCGTAGACCAAAAGGCGCGTAGGGCGTCGCACTTCCAATAGGGCCATGCGAGACGAAGCGCTAGCCATCGGTGCAGCGGTCCACAACAACGCAGGTCCTGCAGGCGCTGCTGGCGAACCTTCCTCTAGGCGCAGGCTTGCGGGTCCATCCAAGACTTCTGCCCATAAACCCCAGTCGCGGTAGCCACGCATCCAGGAAGCTTTAGGGAACAGCCAAGACCAAAAGCCATTGGGCTGCGATACGTTGCCCTGTGTCGTAAAAAAGACATCGTAAACGCCTGGTGCAAGGCGAAGCGTATCCTGCACACGAAAGCGTGGTGGATCATCGACGTCGCGTGGCTGCATCTGCCAGACGACCTGGCGATCTGAACGTCGCAGTACCCAGCCGTAGGCCACTGGCTCAGGGCCCGAGGCAGTGCGCCTCCATGCCCCAATCCCTTTCCAGCGCAAGCGTACGGGCTGCTCGACATGGAGCACTTTGTGGTACAGCATGCCTGGCGCCATGTCGGCAAACAGCGTTATCGCGTGGGGTGCTTCTGCCCGACGCTGACACGCCCGAAGTCCAACCAGCAGCGTCAGCACCGCAAGCACCAACAATTGCCATCGAACAAGCGACGTGCGCGACATAGGCAGGGCAGAAAACGTCTGCAAGGCGTACGCAAGGCGGCCGCAAGAAGTTACAACAAGGTCATACGCATTGAACTTGCTGACAGGTTTTTAGCAAATTACTCCTATGTAACAAATGCTCGCGTTTGCCGGTATGATGCGTTAACGTTGTTGGAACGGATCGTCAGCTCCGAAGGCTTTTTGCATGGCACGCCTCCTCAGGCTTTCTTCTTGGCAACAAACCGGAGTGCTTCTGCAGCAGCGGCGCACACGACGGGCCTTACTGCTACCGCTGTTCAGCATAGGGTATATTCTGACGGTCATTTTCCATGTCGTTCAGTGGCAAACGGGCCAACCGGCATCCCCTTGGCTACAGGTGCTCTATTACGATGGCCTGGTGTTGTTCACCTATGGTACGCTTTGGCTATTGCTTTGGGGTGAAACGCACCAGCGGAGTGCTGCACCGGTACGCACGTTTTGGAGTCTTGCCCTAGCTGCTTTGCTAGTACAAGCTTCAAGTCATCTGCTGCTGCAAATCGGAAGCCTTCCTTCTGAGGCCACTGCCTCGGGCTTTGCCTACGAAACCGGCGTCCCTTTGACGCTGGTCACGGTTGTACAAATGAACGCGCTGGCGCTCCTGCAGGCCCTACTGGCTTTCTGGCTGCTGCTTGGGCTGCGCGGGCTGGTCTTGTTTAAGCGGACGCGCCAAAGCGAGCGCAACTGGCGCCTCATGCTGGGCAGTATGGCCTTTTCGGCTTTGCTGGTGGATTGGCTTGAGCCAAGCGAGCCGGTATTGGTCCTGCTGCTGATCGTGCCGGTAGGCCTAATGTTGCGGAATGCTTTTCGGGTTTCCTGGATTTTGTACTTGACGTTTCGGCAAAAACTACTCAACCTGGGCTTGTCAGTTTTAGCAGCTGGCGCTTTGTCGGCCGCACTGGCGTTTGTCAGCGGCTCAGCGCACGTCTATCTCTGGCATTACAGCGCAGCACTCAGCACGTTTATCAGCCTAGCTCTGGCTTTTGGCATCTTGTACCTTGCCACAACCTTTCTTTCGCTGCTTTTTCATCTGCCTACCACTGGAGACTTTCAGCGCAAAGTAGATGAACTAGCTGCGCTGCACGCCCTGATGCAACTGGTGCGTCAGGTCTTCGATGCTGAGCGCCTGGCCGAAACGATCGTCCGCCTACCGGTTGAAGCGGGCGTAGCCCAATCGGCCTGGCTGGCGCTGCCCGACCTGCAGCGCGGTTCACTGCGACCGCGGCTGGTTGCCCAAAGCGGACCTAAAGACTTGCCTTTTGACACGCTGGTCGATCTCGAGGCGCTGTATCAGGAAGCAGCTGCGCGACGCCAGCCGCTCTTGTTGGAACAGGCTTTGGCCGACCATCGCGTGCGGGCCCGTCCAGAGCATGGCCTGGGCAGCCTTCTGGCTGTACCCCTGCTTGCCCGCAACGAAGTCCTTGGCGTGCTGTTCGTAGCGCGCGAGGTGGCCTACGGCTTTGAGCAAGACGACGTCGAAGCTATCACTGTCTTTGCGGCCCAAGCCGCACTGGCGCTTGACAACGCACAACTTTTGGCCGAACGCCTGGAAAAAGAGCGTTTGGCCCGTGAGCTCTCCATCGCACGCGATGTGCAGCGCCGACTGTTACCCCAGCGGATCCCCCGTTTGCCTAACCTAAACGTGGTCGCCAGCAGCATTCCTGCCCAAGAAGTAGGCGGCGACTACTACGATCTGCTTCCACTGGACGGCAACCGCCTGGCGTTCATCGTGGCCGACGTATCCGGCAAAGGAACCTCAGCTGCTTTTTATATGGCCGAGCTTCAAGGTATTTTTCGCGCCTTAAGTCGCCTAACCCCAGATCCACCTATATTTTTGACCCATGCCAATCAGGCCCTCTCCGATACCCTGGAACGCACTGCATTTATCTCGGCCGTCTACGGCGTCTTTGACCTTCAGGCAGCCACACTCACCCTCGCCCGTGCCGGCCACACGCCTCCTATCCTGCTGCGCACAGGACACCCCCCACACTCACTGCGACTTCAAGGACTTGGACTGGGACTGGACCGCAGCGGCCTGTTTCAGCAAACCCTTGAAACCTATACGCTAACCCTAATGCCAGGCGACCGACTGATTTTGTATACCGACGGCCTCATTGAAAGCCGCAATGCCTCTGGGGAACCTTACGGCTACGACCGCTTGCTGCAGCTCCTTACAACGCATGCCCATCAAGACGCGGAGACATTGCATGTGCTGATTTTGGAGACATTGCAGCAGTTTACTGGCCGCCCCATCTACGACGACGACCTCACGCTGGTTATTTTCCACTACGATCCTTCTTGCGGAAACCAACCGTCAGCTTGCTGATAAGCCTTTGCTCAGATTTCCTAACCCTCTGGTTTGCATCAGGCAGGTGAAGCTATGAGCAATTTTTCTGTAGGTTTTCGGACACATGAGGACATCCAGATTCTAGACTTGCATGGTGAGCTGGATGCCCACACAGCACCCGAGCTGGAAGCAGCTTTGCAACAATGCCTCAAGGAAGGCCACCACCAAATTCTAATCAATGGACGCAACCTGGATTACATCTCCAGTGCCGGATTAGGTGTCTTTATGGCTTACATCGAAGAAATTAGGGAAAAAGGAGGAGATCTTAAAATTGCCGAGCTCAAGCCCAATGTGTATAACGTATTTGACCTTTTAGGCTTTCCGCTACTTTTCGACATTGTACCTACCGAGGCTGAAGCACTAGCGCGGTTTGCTCGGCAGGAACGGCCGGTGCCGCCTTCCTCTCTTAAACCCTAAGCTGGTAGTGTCATCGTGGTGCGCGCGCTCTACACCCTCCGCATTCCCAGCTCAACGCGCTACCTAGAAACGGTTCGGCGCTTTGTGGAGCAGCATGCCCGGAAGGCCGGTCTTCCCGAAACCGTCATCAACGAACTCAAACTCGCTGTCGATGAAGCATGCACCAACATCATTAAACATGCTTACAAAGGCAGGACAGATCAACCCATCGATGTGGCTGTGCTCATCGAACCAGAGCGTTTTGTGGTGCGCCTTCGTGACCAAGGAGATGCCTTTGACGTTACCCACTACCGTGAACCCGATCTGCAGGCACTGATTCGCCGTCGCCAGGGAGGTGGTCTGGGCATACGCTTAATCCGTAAACTGATGGATCAAGTAGAGTATCGCAGCTTAGGCCGCTACAACGAAGTGCAACTCGTCAAATACTTGCACCCTGCACCCGCCCCAAATACTTCACCCCCCTCCTCAACCAATACTTAACGACGTCCGCGATATAGCGAAGCAATGCCAAAGGTCAACGGCTGCCACAACAGATCTCGAAAACCAGCCTGCTCCATACGTACCAGAAAGTCGGGGCCATCGGGGAAGACCTCAACCGAATCGGGCAAGTAGCGGTAAGCGCCCTCGTCCCGAGAAAGCCAGGTCCCAATGCGCGGCAGCACGTGATGGGCATACCATCGATAAAGCGTACGGATAACTGGAGCACGTGGGTGGCTAAACTCCAACACGACAAGCACGCCCCCCGGTCGAAGCACGCGATAAATCTCCGCCAACCCGCGTTGGAGGTTTTCAAAATTGCGCACGCCAAAGGCTACCAGTGCCGCATCGAATTGTCGATCTGAAAACGGTAGTTTTTCCGCATCTCCTACGCGCAGCAACACCCGATCGCTAAGCCCCAAACGCGCCACTTTTTCTTGGCCAATACGCAGCATAGCTTCAGAAATGTCCACCCCAATCACCTTTTCCACAGGTAAGCGCCGCGCTGCCTCGATGGCCAGGTCAGCCGTACCTGTGGCTACATCGAGCACGCGGCGAGGAGCTTCGGGCATAAGCAGCCCTACTGCTCGGCGTCGCCAGCGCCGATCGATACCCCCGCTCAAGATGCGATTGAGCAGGTCGTAGCGCGGCGCGATGGCATTGAACATTTCCGCCACCTGCCGCTTTTTACCTTGTGCTTCGCCAACAGGGGGATAGTGCTTGCGTTGCGGCATTAGCCCAGTAGCTGCGTGAGCTTCAGCAACTCGTAGTCAATGGTTTTCTTACGACTGTAGACGTGCTTTAGCGGGGTCAGCTTGATCTCACCATTGATAATGCCCACCATAACGTTCACGTGTCCTTCTAGCAACGCTTCAACCGCTGCTGCACCCAACCGACTGGCCAGCACGCGATCGCGCGCCGTAGGCGAGCCGCCCCGCTGCGTATGCCCCAGGATGCACACCCGCAGGTCAATGTTGGCAAATGCCGGATCTTCGCGTAACGCTTGCGCAATCTGCGTTGCCCCCCCATGCTCACCCCCCTCAGCCACAACCACAATCGAAGAGCGTGACTGGGCAGACATGAGCGACAAAATGCGCTCTTTGATCTCTTCAATCTCGGTAAACGTTTCCGGCACCAGCACCATTTCAGCCCCGCTTCCGATCCCGGAGTTGAGCGCAATAAACCCGGCATCCCGCCCCATCACCTCCACCAGAAATAGCCGGTCATGCGCATCGGCCGTGTCCCGTATGCGGTCAATATTCTGAATGGCCGTGTTCATGGCCGTGTCGAAACCGATTGTCTCGTCGGTGCCAAAAAGGTCATTGTCGATCGTTCCTGGGCAGCCTACTACAGGAATGTGGTGTTCTTCATAAAAAATCGCTGCCCCGCGGAACGTCCCGTCTCCCCCAATAGCTACCAATGCATCAATGCCAGCTCGGCGAAGCTGTTCAGCAGCTTGCGCACGTCCTTCGGGGGTCATAAAACGGCGGGAGCGGGCGCTTTTGAGAATTGTACCCCCCAGCTGCAAAATGTTTGACACCGAGCGGCCGTCCATTTCCACAAAATCCCCTTCGATCATCCCCGCATAACCACGCCGAATACCAATAACTTCCAGGTCGTGCGCAATCGCGGTGCGCACTACTGCGCGAATGCAGGCATTCATGCCTGGGGCATCGCCTCCACTGGTGAAAACGCCAATTCGTCGGATTTCTTCCATAGGGAGCTGTCAGCTTAAGGTTTGCCGAGCATCCGGGCTAAGGATGACGCGGGTCAATCGGCCGCGCCACCACAATGCCTACTGAGCTACGGTTGTTCTGAAGATACGTTTGAAGATCCGGAGAAACCTTCACTCCCCCCTGTGGTGAAGCATGTAACAGACCTCGCCGGCCGTTGGGTCCGACGTACACCAACCCCACATGCACTACGTCAAGCGTCGGCTCACGGGCAACCAAGGCCACAATATCCCCAGCCTGTAGCTGAGCGCTTATCTGACGCACTTGACTTTTGGAAAGCACATAGCGCTTCCGTTGGCTGAGTGCTGTTTCGACAGCGCGCAGACACTGCCAGGTGCTATCGGACTGCAGTTTAGGATAGCGCATGCGATGCGTGCTCATAAAAGCAATAGGGCGCTGCACAAGCTTTCCGCCCAATACTTGCGTGATATCGCGCACCATGCCGCGCCGGGCATTGTCGTCGATCCAATCGGTAAAGTAGTGCAGTCGGGTGCAATATCCCCCCAGCCGACCATCCCGATAGCGCAAAGCTTCCACACGCCGCTGAAACGTCTCCATACGGGTATCTCCTAAAGCTATCGTTTGTGCCAAAGCCAACACGCTTTCTACAAACAGCACGCAGTCGAAACGGTCCAGTGGCGTCAGCAGCGTCTCCACTGGGGCTTCGTCTAGTAAGCCAGCAACATAAGGAGCGCCCTGAAACCAAAGCCCCACGGCTTGCAAGATCTCCCCAAATGGCCGAACTTCTAAGCGCTGCGCCTGCGCCTGAGCCATCAAGGCTGAAAAACGGGCCTGCAAGGCCGAATCTGGCCCCGCAAAGGTTAGCCCCCCAATGAATAGCAGCCAAATCATTACCGCTTTCACCTTTGATCCTTAAGTTACAAACATCAGCCTTACCAATGCACCGGCAAGGCCAACGCCTCTGCAAGTTGCTTTTCAAAAAGGTGTCGTGAAATCTCCTCGGCCCCAAACTGCAAAAAGTGCGGTGTAAGAAACTGTATGTCCAGTAACCGAAACCCACGCCAGCGCAGATGCGTCACCAAATGCACGAGCGCCACTTTAGAGGCTCCTGTAACCCGGTGAAACATCGACTCGCCAAAAAAAGCCCCACCTATGGCAATCCCAAACAGACCCCCAACCAACTGCCCTTCTTGCCAGCATTCAACACTATGGGCGTGGCCCACACGGTATAACTCCCGATAGACTGCCTGGAGCTCCTTAGAAAGCCAACTCTCGGACCGGTCAGCGCAAGCCGCAACCACCGCATCAAAGGCACGGTCATGGTAGACTTCAAAAACGCTACGCCGCACTAGACGCGCCACGCTCCGCGGCACATGAAATTCTGCTAACGGCAACACAGCCCGAGGATCCGGAGAAAACCACCAAATCCGACCGGTTTGGGGATCAGCCATCGGAAAGTATCCCCTGCGGTAGGCTTCTAGCACTTTGGTCACAGATAAACGCATATACATGTTACAACATAAGAACTATTGAACAATGCAAGATCATATAGTAAATTGTTATTTACCTGTGTCGCTTCTACAACGGGACGGATCACTACCCCCCCTTCTCACGATCCCTACTAACCTTAAGCCCCCAGCGTAGCTATGAAACATGCATTACTCATTTTGAGCCTTTTCTGCACTATCCCCCTGGTTCAGGCTCAAGACCTGCGAGTGGTAGCGGTCTCGCCTGCCCATGGTTCGGCAAACGTAGCCCTCACCACACCGGTCTCCATTACATTCAACCAGGCCATTAATCCAGCAGACAGTTTGCTCATTTTTCCTTTAGATACGCTTTTGCAACAGCAGCTGAGTGACCCTTCCAGGGTTTCCTTGAGCCCAGATGGGCGTACGATTACCTTTAACCTAACCCATCAGGCCGACCGGGATTATCTCTGGGTTGTTTTTTATGCCAAAAGCATCTCTGGAAACCGCTTGGCACAAAGGTATACCTTTTACTACACCACGGCCTCCACTGCTGGAGAACACACCGTTAGCGGTCATCTTGTAGAATTTTCTTCTGGGGGACCCGGTGAGATCTATCCTCGGCTGGCTACATCTTCTGTGGCTTCCTGGCAGATGCCTCGTCTTACCCTCAGCATTTCGGCGGCCTCATCCTCAGGGCAAACCCCGCCTTCCCGCCTTTTGATCTCACAGCCTCCCACTGTTCAGTCAGGTCACTTGGGTAACTGGTTGGTACTGCTCACCACAAGCCCTAGTCTAGAAATTACCACGGTCGCCCGGATTGCAGTCTCTGCTGCCGATGGTGCTTTTACACTCGACTACGTACGTCCAGGCACGTATTATCTTTTAGCCTTATTTTTTGAACCTGGCAATCTAGGAGAACCTGCAGGCTATGGCATCTATGATGCCAACCAGGATGACACACCCGACGCGTTGCAAATTCCTCCAGATCTTTCAGGGTTGAACGTTCCAGTTATCCGTCTGATCACCACTACAGCACTTGAAGCTGCTACCCTAGCCCAAAGTGCTTTTCAAGCTGAGGCCAGCGATGCCCAGATTGTTTTTCTTCAGGGTTTTGTGGACACCACCGGCCGTTCCTTTGTATGGAACTTCACTGCGTACGCTCCTTCACAAGATACAGCCTATACGCTAGAGGTTAGGGGAGGTGCACCTGGAGCGTTAAAGCCCATAATGTCCAGGCCATATCGCCAAATGCAGCCGCTTCCTTTAAACGACATGCAGGATTCTGACGCGATCGTAGCTGCTTTTATGAATCGTTTTCCAAGTACGCAACACAGCGGCTTTCAGCTCATGGCTGGACAATTGTATCATTGGTTCACAAGTCAAGGTTTTCTTCAGCCCAGCCTCTATCCTTTAGATCCAGAGCTGCCCATTTGGTTGGTGCAAGAATGGCGTCCTTTAGCAGCGCCCTTACAGGGCGAGCTGGAATACAGCGCTGCTTACAACCTGCAAGGGAATGAGCAGGTAGCTTATGAGCCGATTCGGGCCAAGGCAGCTCTAAATGCGGCTTTGGAGAAAGCACCTTCAAGGCAGGAAGGGGATGGCATTATAGGTTTCGAAGTCAGTCCGTTTGATCCGTTCAGCGGCAAGGCTTCGGAGTGGAGCGTTGATCTGGTCGCAGGAGGGCAGGCGTTACAGATACGTCTGGCAAACAATCTGGTTGTACATATTGACACGCTGGAGGCAGATTGGCGCAGCCTACCCAAACTGCCCTACCCGGACATGGTTGACTCTGACCAAGCTGCCGACACGGCACTGGCGCACAACGCCACCGAATTTTTGGCCGCCCTCTCTTCTGGATGGGGACGGCTAGTTGGAGGCTTTCTGGGTCCGGATTACGGCCTAGAGGTAGATGCTAACACACCGCTTTATGGGATTTTTCTCACTGGGGGGGATCCCTGGAGGGAGGCCCGCTATTTTGTACACATGGGAACTGGGGCCTTTGTGACCGAGCAAGTGCTCACAACCCGTGAAGCTGCCCCAGCTTCCTTTACGGGAGGATTACGCGCGGTTTATCCACATCCCGTTGGTCGCGAGGCCACCATCGAGGTGGTGCTAATGCAGTCCGGGCCCTTAACCCTACGGGTCTACAACGTGCTCGGCCAAGAGGTCGGACGCATCTTTGAAGGTTTTCTACCCGCAGGTACCCATCAACTCCGCTGGCAGCCAGAGGCGCTGCCAGCCGGAATTTACCTGCTGCAACTGCAGCAATCCGGACAGGTCTATCACCGATCTGTCGTGGTAAGCGGGCAGTAATCGGTTTGCAGCCTAAACCCTGCAAGGGCCTGCGCAGGCCCTTGCAGGGTTTTTTATAGGGAAACCCTTTTGCCAAAAGTAGCATTCTTTTTTGCTCGGGCTATGCGAATCAACCGAATCCGGAATGCATCCGGAAGAACGCTTCGATGGAATTACTGATTTTTTATCTGGCGCTAGCATTAATCGTTTCCTTTGTGTGCTCGCTCCTGGAGGCCGTCCTGCTTAGCGTTACTCCTTCTTACATTGAAGCACACCAGCACACAACCACAGGAAGGTTGTTACGGCGACTTAAGCAGGATATTGATCGACCGCTAGCTGCCATTCTAACCCTAAACACCGCTGCCCACACTGCTGGAGCTACGGGTGTAGGAGCGCAGGCAGTATTGGTATTTGGCGATGCGTACACGGGTTTAATTTCCGCAGGCCTCACCCTGGCGATTCTAATCCTCTCAGAGATTATTCCCAAAACACTGGGGGCGCTCTACTGGCATGTACTGACCCCTATAACGGCCCGCTTACTGATCGTACTCATCTGGCCATTTTATCCTTTCGTCTTATTGTCCCAAGGGATTACACGGCTGCTTTCACGTAAACCTACAGGTCCGTCTGTAAGCCGAGAAGAACTTGCTGCTTTGGCCGAGTTAGGGCGGCAACAGGGCGTCTTTGAGCAAGAAGAACTGCGCATTCTTAAAAACCTGCTCCGGTTTCGCGCCTTGCGGGCTAAAGACGTCATGACGCCACGTACGGTGATTTTTGCTTTGCCTGAAAACCTGACCCTTGCCGAGGTGCTCCGTCGCTATCCTGAGTTACGCTTTTCTCGCATTCCAATTTACCGAGAATCGCGAGATCAGATTACCGGCTATGTGCTCAAAGATGAGGTGCTGTTGCGCGCCGCGCGGGATGATGGCGAAGTGCCTTTGCACCGGCTTCGCCGGGAAATCCTGGTCGTTCCAGAAACCCTTCCGCTGCTTGAACTATTCGAACGCATGCTCAATCGGCTAGAGCACATTGCCTTAGTGATCGACGAGTACGGCGGCACCGCCGGCATCGTTACTTTAGAAGACATTGTTGAAACCCTGCTTGGACTGGAAATTGTCGACGAGGCCGATGCCACGCGCGACATGCAAGAACTAGCCCGTGAGCAGTGGCGCCGCCGTGCAGAGCGCTTAGGATTGCTTCCAGAAGTCAGTCAACCTTCTGAAACTGCTAGCGCCGAGCGGGCTGCAGTCATCCGTCTAGGCCTAACCGGTAAATCACCTTCCTAAGGGCAGCGTATGAAACGCTTGGAAGAATATCCCGACGCGCATCTGCGCCTTTTTGAACGTCCACCTGCGCCCCCTCCTGAAGCAGTGCGCGAGGTATACCTGATTGGCATTTGCGGCAGCGGCATGGGCACGCTGGCGGTTTTGCTGCATGAAGCGGGCTACAAGGTACGCGGAAGCGACGCGGCGGCTTACCCGCCTATGAGTACGTACCTCCGCCAGCGCGGCATTTCCTTTTATGAGGACTACGATCCAGCGCATCTAGAACCCCCACCCGATCTGGTTGTGGTGGGCAACGCATGCACGCCTACCCATCCCGAAGCCGCTGCCGCCCGCGAGCGTCGCCTACCGCAACTTTCGCTACCGGAAGCGCTAGCTCATTTTTTTCTGCGCCATCGGCGCCCTGTCGTTGTCGCTGGCACGCACGGCAAAACCACCACCAGTGGCCTACTGGCTCATGTGCTTCACTGTGCAGGATGGGATCCAGGCTTTTTTATTGGGGGCGTCATGATTGGTGCTGAAACGAGCGGCCGCATAGGCTCCGGTCCTTGGTTTGTCATCGAAGGCGATGAGTACGACAGCGCTTATTTTGACAAGCGCCCCAAGTTCTTGCATTACCGTCCGCAGAGTGTACTGCTCACTGCGATCGAATTTGACCATGCAGACCTCTACGACGACCTCGAAGATTACCGAGAAGCTTTTGAGCAGCTGGTTGCGCTTTTGCCTACCCAAGGGCTGCTTATTGCACACGGCGATGATCCCCTGGTGCGCCAGTTGGCGCGTCAGTGCCCAGCCCAGGTGCGCACCTATGGACTGCACACGCCTTGCGACATTACGGTGGGCAGCCTGCATCCTACCTTTGAGGGGCAGCACTTTGAACTCATTGCCGACGGTCAAAAAATCGGTCGCTTCTTTCTTCCGCTAAGCGGTCGGCACAACTTGCGCAATGCACTGGCGGTTTGCGCGTTTGCTTTGCAGCAGGGCCTTTCACCCGAGCAGCTTCATGAAGGGCTGGCTACTTTTCCGGGGATGAAGCGCCGCCTAGAAGTACGGGGCGAGGCGGGCGGGATACTGGTGGTCGACGATTTTGCCCATCATCCAACAGCTGTGCGGGAAACCTTGCGGGCAGCACGCCAGCGGTGGCCCAATCGCCGCCTCATAGCCGTCTTTGAACCCCGTTCCAACTCAAGCCGGCGTCGTCGCTTCGAATCCGACTACATAGAAGCCTTCGACGATGCTGATGCCGTATGGCTTAGCATGCCGCCCTTTCGGCATAACGATCATCCAGAGGATTTCTTTGACCCGGAGCATGTGGCTGCTGGCATTCGTGCCCGTGGTATTCCCGCTGAAGTAGCCAACGGTGCCGACGCCCTGCTTCCACGCCTTTTAGAAAGCCTACAAGCAGGCGATGTGGCCCTGCTTATGAGCAACGGCGCTTTTGGTAACCTACCAGCCCGGTTGTTGCACGCCCTGCAAAGCCGTACCCAAACAACACCAGCCTCCTTCCCTAATGCCCCCTTTTCCGCTTAACCTAACAGATAGCCGAGGCCACCTTCTGAGGCTGAGACATCCACCCCAGCGCATCGTTTCCCTAGTACCTAGCCTGACTGAACTCCTGGCTGTGCTGGGGTTAGACGAGCAGGTGGTAGGCTTAACGCGCTTTTGCGTGCGCCCACCTGACTGGAAACGCCGTAAAACCATCGTCGGGGGCACAAAACAGCTCAATGTGGAACGGCTGCTCCAGTTGAAGCCCGATCTAGTGCTCGCTAACCTAGAAGAAAACACGCGCGAGATGGTTGAAGCCCTAGAACCCCATGTGCCAGTCTTTGTGACGCACGTGCGCACGCTCGAGGAGGCTTTAATGATGATCCACCATGTGGGTCTGCTCACCCACCGTAAGCACGCTGCTGAAGCACTTGCTGCCACTATTGCGCAGCGTTTTGCCACCTTGCCCACATTTCCCACGCTGCGAACGCTTTACCTCATCTGGCGACAACCTTACATGAGCATCGGGGCCGACACGTTTATTCACGACATGCTCCAACGCGGCGGTTTTGAAAACGTATGCGCTGCTTATACCCGCTACCCGGTGCTTACGCCCGAAATGGTGGCTACCCTGCAGCCTGAGCTCATCCTGCTGAGTAGCGAGCCCTATCCGTTTCAAGAAAAACACCTACCCGAACTGCAAGCCCTTTGCCCACAAGCTACCGTGCTGCTTGTAGACGGCCAGCTTTTCTCTTGGTACGGCGCCCGGCTGCTCGAAACCCCCGCTTATATGCAAGCGCTGCGTGACCAGCTCAAAAAGGCCTTGTCCTTTTAAAGGCGGGATTTTGTATGTTTAAACTACCGTACCTCCAAACCCGCTGCTGTAGAAAAATGCGTTTGTGGTTTGCCCCAATGCTTTTGCTTGGCCTGCTTACGGCCTGCCGCTCGCAAGAAGATCGCCTACTGGAACAGGCACGCGCGCTTACGCAGCAGTTTATCTTGATCGATGGCCACATCGACGTCCCTTACCGGCTCTACCGACTCCCTGAGGACATCACGGGCCGCAGCGAGCTGGGCGACTTTGACTACGCGCGCGCTAAAGCGGGAGGACTTGACGCTCCGTTTTTTTCCATCTATTTGCCTTCAAACTTGCAGGACATCCCGGGGGCTTCCAAGCAGCTGGCCGACTCGCTGATCGACATGGTTGCATCTTTGGCCCAGCAAGCACCCGACAAGTTCATGCTGGCGCGCTCACCTAGCGATGTACGCCGAGCTCATCAAGAAGGCCGCATTGCGCTGCTCATGGGTATGGAAAACGGCTCCGGGCTTGAGGGCGAACTGCAAAACGTAGCCTATTTTTACGCGCGCGGCATCCGTTACATCACGCTGACGCACGCTCGGGCCAACCAGATTTGCGACAGCTCCTACGACACCGTTCGCGTTTGGAACGGGCTGAGCCCCTTTGGGGAACAGGTAGTGCATGAAATGAACCGACTGGGCATGCTCGTCGACATCTCGCATGTTTCTGACAGCGCATTTTACGACGTGCTGCGCATCAGTAAAGCGCCTGTGATCGCCTCGCACTCCTCGGCCCGGCACTTTACCCCTGGCTGGGAGCGCAACATGAGCGACGAGATGATCCAAGCGCTGGCTGCTCAAGGTGGCGTCATCATGATCAATTTCGGGTCTTCCTTTTTGCGCAGCGCGTATCAAGCAATCGGCGATTCCATCCGCCAGCAACTACAAGCCGCACTAGAGGCGCAGGGCCTAACACCAGATACCCCAGAAGCCAGACGCTGGCTAGGCCAACAGCGCAAGCGGTACCCTATAGGTACCGTGGCCGATGTAGCCGACCACATTGACCACGTCGTGCAGCTTGTGGGCATCGACCACGTAGGCATCGGGTCAGATTTTGATGGCGTATTTGCCCTGCCTGAAGGTTTGCAGGACGTATCCATGTATCCCAACCTGGTAGCCGAACTGCTGCGACGCGGCTACAGCGAGGCAGATATCGAAAAAATTCTGGGCGGCAATCTCCTGCGCCTCTGGGAAACCGTCGAAACCATTGCCACCCAACTCCAGCAGTCTGCACCTTAGTGCTCAAAAAAGGTATGGTAGGGAAGAAATGGGGAAGGCGTCCAAAAACTCTCATATAGCATGTAGCGATACATCCCTGCTGCACCGGCCAACCCCGCCATGAAAAGTCCCATCTTGACCGGAGTCTCAACAGGCTCCTGAATGCGATAGTAAGCACGAAAAATTGCGATAGGAATAAGGAAATTGACCAAATCTAAAAGACGCGGTGTTACATAAATTCCCAAACTGAAAAACACAATCATAAAAAATACAGAAAATCCAACAATTCTATATTTGTAATTTTTATCTATCTTCGTAAAAAATAAAGAGGATAGCAATACAAAGCCTAAAGCCAATCTAGAAAGCCCAGAAAACAAACTAGGAGCTTCACGCACTACATAATGAGATAATTTAAACAAAAAATAACTTTCATTAATTAATATAAATGCAATTAAAGTTAGGACAGCTAAAAACAGAATCAAGAAGTTTCTGAACTTACTAAAACTGAAGTTTATGGATTCATGGGTGAGCCATAAATAAAATAAAGCAAATAACATAGAATAGTGAAAAAATACGGTACTAAAAGCGATAAGGATGGCCTTTTTATATTTTCCTCTTCTTTCTTCTTGAAATGCCATAAGCAACAAAGCTAAAGCTAATCCTACGCGTATCACATTCATACTGAAGTTATAAAAGAACAAAGGAACTACAAAAGCCATCAAAAGAAATAACTCCTCGTTGTTTGATCTATTCAGATACCAAACTAGAATCAGGGTAAACAATAGAGAAAAAAGCCTTACAATAATTACAGGATCATCAAAGATTAGAGAAAACAGATAGGTAAGCAACCAAAATCCAGGTTCTAATCCTTGCCACACATGAGCTTGAGAGGCCAGTCTTTCATAAACGGCTGTATCGGTACCTACAGCTCCGCGGAAGATTGCTATAAGCCCTAAGATTCCGACAACACTGATTGCCAAAAGACGTGAATAATTTCGCGTAAAGAAGCTAAGTGCAAAGTAATAATACACGAGCAGCCAACCGACGAGATAAATCATCTCTTTGACTTAACGGCTATAGTGGCACAACACTTCTTGGTAAACTTGCCAAGTTTCCGTTACCATGCGTTCGAGCGTAAAATGGGTTTCGTAGCGTTGACGTCCAGCTGTGCCCAAGTGCTCCCGACATGCTGGATGCAAAAGCAGGGTCTGCAGATGGTTTTTTAATCCTTCTACGTCGCCACGGGCAAACAACAGTCCTGTTTTCCCATGGACCACACCCTCTTTGACCCCAGACACATCTGCGGCAATTACCGGCAGACCTGCTCGCATTGCTTCCAGGATGCTTATGGGTAAGCCTTCGTAGTTGGAGGCCAATACAAAAATCTGTGCTCGTGCTAAGCGTTCAGCCACATCCTGACGTTCTCCCAAAAAATAGACCCGGTTTTTAATCCCAAGCGCCAAGGCTAACTGTTCGCATTTGGGCCGCAAAGGACCGTCTCCAACAAATTCGATCTCCCAAGGTAGATGACGCAATGCTGCCAGGGCTTGCAAGACCAAGGCCTGATCTTTCTGCGGACTAAAGCGCGCTACCATAATCAAGCGCACGGGTGCTCCAGCTGCGGGGCGGGCCCATAATGCAGGGGGAACATCTGGGATGCCATAGTAGACCGTAACCAACTGTCTTGGGGATGCTACGCGATACCGAAGGGCCAGCTGGCGATCGTATTCGGATACAGTAATAATGCGATCTGCAAAGCGCGCAGCAAGCCGCTCGGCCAATGCAAAAGCGCGACGACGTGCCTCGGGAATACCTTCCGTAAAAGCCCATCCATGCGCTGTAAACGTTACGGGCAGCCGCAGGCTTTTAGCGGCAAGCCGTCCTAACCAGCCTGCCTTGGAAGAATGCGTCGTGACCAAGTCTGGCTGCAATTTGCGAAACAAGCGACGTAACGCCCAAAAGCATCGGTAATCCTCCTTTGGAGAAATGGCCCTTTGGAGGAAGGGAACATGGACGTAGGGAATTCCCGCGTTTTCTACCAGCTTTGAGAAAGATCCTTCACTTCCCGCCAGAACTGTAACCTGCATGCCTTGTGCCTGAAAGCTTTGGGCTAGATACAGCACATGCATCTGTGCCCCCCCAATCTCATCGGCACGGGTAATCAGATAAGCGAGATGGAGTGGTTTATTTTTTGAGCTCACCAAGTGCAAAGCTTAGCTTCCCCCATCGTTGGCGGCAAGATACGCAAAGTTTGGGCTTTTCCCTGCCGTACCGAAGGCAGATTCCTAGCAAATTTTATCCCTATCGGCAGCGCTTACGCTTTACCCCACTGGCTGGGCCTGGCGCGTGACTTCTTCAGCCGTCACCAAGTGCACCCCGGCTGCCCGCATTTCTTCCCAAGCCCGGGCTAGCGAACCGTTGGTGTCGATGCCGCGCGTGGCATCGGTGACCACATACACCTCAAAGCCCAGCCGACGGGCGTCCAAAGCCGACCACTTAACGCAAAAATCTGCCGCAAGCCCCACGACATAAAGGGTCGTTATCCCCCGCTCGCGTAAGTAACCTGCCAACCCGGTGGTCGTTTGCTTGTCATTCTCATAAAAGGCGGAATAGGAGTCAATTTCTTTGCGAAACCCTTTTCGGATGATCAGTTGCGCGCGCGTAGTGTCCAAGCCCGCATGAAAAGCAGCCCCAGGCGTGCCCTGCACGCAATGATCCGGCCAAAGCACCTGCTCGCCATAACTGAGCTGGATGGTTTCAAAAGGCTTTTTGCCAGGATGCGCCGATGCAAACGATCCATGGCCAGCTGGATGCCAGTCCTGCGTCAGGATAAGGTTTTCGAAATACCGGCTCAAGCGATTAATCACAGGCACCACGGCATCTCCTTCTGGTACAGGTAAGGCGCCCCCTGGACAAAAATCGTTCTGCACATCTACGATCAGCAGCGCTTTCATTGCTTACCTTACAGGTTGGTTAAAGGGATCTTTAAAAAAGAGAACCTCTAGCCAGAAAAGTTCCAAAAGCTTGACCCCAGTTTCAAAATTGTATACCATTAAAAAAGGTTACTTCGGCTTTCCTCCCACAGGCCATGGCTCCCCATCCAGCGGCGACACCGTGCACGCCCGAACTGGCGCGTGAAATAGCCTTGCTTTTTGAACGGCAGCGACAGCATCAAGCCTACGTGCGGACGCGTACTGTTCGTGCTCGGCGCCGTCAGCTGATTCGTCTCCGCGAAGCCGTCCTCGACCATCGGGAAACCATCCGCGCGGCCCTCTGGGCCGACTTTCGCAAACCTGCACTGGAAGTAGACCTCACGGAGATCGCGCCAGTCGTTACCGAAGCGGGCTACGTAGCGCGGCATCTAGCCGCCTGGATGCGGCCTAAACGGGTTGGCACAGCTCCTACGCATATCGGTACCCGCGCCGAAATTCGCTATGAACCTAAGGGCGTAGTGCTCATTCTTTCCCCCTGGAATTATCCATTTACGCTTACGCTGGCGCCGCTGGTTACCGCGGTTGCTGCCGGGAATTGCGTCATGATTAAGCCTTCAGAGCTGGCGCCTAACAGTGCTCGCGTAATTCGCCGTATCGTTGAAGAGGTATTTGAGCCTGAGGAAGTTGCTGTATTTGAAGGGGATCACACGGTAGCCGAAACGCTGTTGACCTTGCCCTTCGACCACATCTTTTTCACTGGCAGTCCTCGTGTCGGACGATTGGTTATGGAAGCAGCTGCTCGGCATTTGGCTTCGGTCACGCTGGAGCTCGGGGGCAAATCGCCTGCTGTGGTCGATGAAACGGCCGATGTCGCGCAGGCTGCAGCAAAAATTGCTTGGGGAAAGTTTACAAACGCTGGCCAAACCTGCATTGCCCCGGACTATATCCTGGTGCATCGCCAGCTGCATGACGCCCTTGTCGAAGCGCTCCGAGAGCAACTGGAAACTTTCTACGGTCCTGACGCTGAGGCTTGGGCGCAAAGTGAAAGTTATGCACGCATCGTAAACGACCATCACTTCGCGCGGCTACGCTTGCTTTACGAAGACGCCCTGGCCAAAGGGGCGCGCGAAGCCATTGGGGGGCCTTGGCGTGCCGCTGAGCGCTTTATTCCCCCAACCGTGCTCACCCATGTGCCCGATGAAGCCGCGATCATGCAGGAAGAGATTTTTGGTCCGTTGCTCCCTATCCAGATCTTCGACGATCTAGACGAAGCCTTACAGGCCATTAACCGACGTCCCAAACCTTTGGCCCTCTACGTGTTTGCGCAAGAAGCCCGCCGGGTGGAATACGTGCTTACCCATACTTCTGCAGGGGGTGGATGCGTCAACGACACGCTGCTGCACTTTAACCATCCTGATCTTCCCTTCGGCGGCATTGGCCCAAGTGGTCTAGGGAAGGCTTACCGCTATCATGGCTTTTTGGCCTTCTCCAACGCGCGGCCTGTCGTTTACCGTCGCTTTGAGGTTCCTCTACTGCGCCAGCTTTATCCACCCTACAGCGAGCGCGCACGTCGACTCATCGACCGCTTGTTGCCTTTTTTCTAAAACGGATCGCCTGCCTGTAGGCTACGGATAAACGCAACCAGCAGCTTCACGGTGTGCGCCACATCGTCGAGGTCGACCATTTCTACAGGCGAATGCATGTAGCGCAGCGGTACCGAGACCAGCGCACACGGGATGCCCTCACGTGTAGCAAAAATATCGTCGGCATCGGTTCCAGTGCGTCGGGAGGAGGCTTCATGTTGCACCGGAATGCTTTCGGCTTCGGCAACCTGTAACAAGCGTTCAACCAGTTTGGGATGATTGGCGGTACCATGCGTTATTACGGGTCCACTTCCCAACCGGATCAATCCATGTCGCCGGGCTTCAATTCCGGGCACATCGGTAGCATGGGTGACTTCCAGCACCAGCGCCAGGTCTGGATGCAATCGATAAGCCACCATGCGCGCTCCATAGCCCCCGATTTCTTCTTGCACAGCATTGACGGCATACACCGTGGCGGCTACGGGTTCAGCAGCTAGCGTCTGCAATACCTGGACAAGAATAAACCCGCCTAGGCGGTTATCCAGTGCCCTGCCAACCAAGCGACGTCTGTCAAGCAAAAAGGGTTCTTCGGCCAATACGATCGGGTGTCCTACGCGAATGCCCAACGCAGCCACTTCATCCCGACTTCTAGCCCCTACGTCCACAAACAGCTCATGCCATTCCGGCACCTTGTCTTCTTTAGGATCACGGAGATGAATGGCCGTGTGACCCAGCACGCCGTCTACGGGCCCTTGGCTCCCCAAAACGCGTACGCGCCGGGCACGGGCTAGCACCCGATCGGCGCCACCGATAGGGGCAATATGCAAAAAGCCCTCTTCAGAAATGTAGTGCACAATGAACCCGACTTCGTCCGCATGGGCTTCTAGCATTAGGCGTGGTGCTAGGCTTTCCGTACCACGGCGCACAGCCCACGCCGTACCGTAGCTATCCTGCGCGACCTCATCTGCCCAAGGGCGTATGGCTTCCAGCCAACGTTGCTGCAAGGCGCTCTCAAACCCTGAGGGGCTAGGCGTACCGAGCAATTCAAGCAAAAATGCCTGGTTGGGTTGGTTGATCATCGTGCATTTTTCCTTAGGGTCAACGGTTGACAGCGCCTTGTTCAGTTCCTAATCTCCAGAAAGAGTTCCCTGTTCACCTAAGTCTTGATGCTATGCCAACCCCGTCGGCACCCGTATATCACTTGCTTATCGTTGAAGACGACGCAGACGTTGCTCAGGCCCTCCAGGATTTCTTTACGCTCCAAGGCTATCAGGTTACGCACGCGGCCCAGGGTGCCCAGGCGCTGGATTTGGTGAAAAATGGGCGTCCGTTTGACGTTGTGCTGCTAGACATCATGCTTCCAGACCAAAGCGGTTTTGAGGTGCTTCGAGCGCTGCGGCAGCAAGGTTGTGCTGTGCCCGTTTTGGTCTTAACCGGGCGGGGAGAACGGGAGCATCTGTTACAAGGCTTTGATCTGGGGGCTGACGACTATATTGTCAAACCCTTCGATCCCGACGAAGTGGCTGCACGCGTGCGTGCTGTGTTGCAACGTACCCAACCTCCTGACCGCACCCCTATGCAATGCTATCGCATTGGCGATCTAGAGATCAACTTTAGTACTTATGAAGCCTACCGAGGCAACGAGCGCGTCAACTTCACGGCCATGGAACTCAACGTGTTGCACTATCTTATCCATCACCGCGGACAAGTCGTTACGCGCCGTCAGCTATTGCGCGACGTGTGGCACATCGAAGGCGATGTCGAAACGCGCACCATTGACCGACACATCGCGTCGATTCGCAAAAAAATTGAGCCTGATCTGCGTCAGCCGCGGTATATTGAGACAGTTTACGGGAAAGGATACCGGTTTAAAGGCTAATCGACAAACTCGCCTCCCACCAGCCGATAGCCAATGCCGTAAACGCTCTGGATGGGCCAACTGGCTTCGTCTTCCCCATCCATGATGCGTCGTAAAGCGTTGATGTGGCGATCGATGGTGCGCGTCTGTACGGTAGGCGGTAGTCCCCATACCTCCCGCAAGAGCTGCTCGCGCCTTACCGTGCGGCCGCGGTGCAAAATCAGGTACCGTAGCAGCCGAAACTCCATGTCGGTCAGGGCAACAGGCTGGCCGTTGCGGGTTACGGTACCCTGCTCTAGGTCTACTTCAATCCCGCCTACACGGAAGCGCCGTTTTTCGGGCAAGGGCTGACTGCGTGCGCGCCGGAGTACAGCTTCTACGCGGGCCAGCAGCTCTTCAGGGGTAAATGGCTTGGCAAGATAATCGTCGGCGCCAAGCTCAAAGCCTTTCAAGCGATGCTCGCGATCACCCAGCGCCGTGAGCATCAGCACAGGCGTAAGCACGCCGTCTTCTTCTCGCAACTGACGCAGCACCTCGAAGCCGTCACGGCCCGGCAGCCGGGCATCCAGCAAAATCAAGTCATATCCGGGCACCTGAATCGCCTGCTCTCGACCGGCTTCGCCCGTAGCAACGGCATCTACTTCGTAGCCTGCAGCTTCCAGGTAAAGCGTGAGCGCTTCGCGTACTTGGGCTTCGTCTTCAATAATCAGCAGCCGCGCTTTGGCCATATCTGCAGAGGCGCTATTTGCGGAAGGACTATCGTGAATCTACAATACCGCATTGCTTTAAACAAGCGGACTTCAGCGCACTGCGGCTGCATCAACAGCTTCGGCCGCTTGCGCACGGTGCACTTCGTAGATCCAGCCGCCAGCCAGCACATCGTCGCCCTCGTAGAGCACGACCGCCTGCCCTGGCGTAATGGCAGCGCGCGGCTCGGCAAAGGCTACCTGCAGTGCGTCGTCTTCCTGCCAAACCAAGCAGGGAGCGCCCTCATCCTTATAGCGAATCTTGCCTATCGCTGGACGCTCTTCGTAAAGATCGGGGTACTTGATAAGGTTAATCTGGCGGGCCACAAGCCGCTGACGCAGCAACGCCTCGCGCGGCCCTACTGTAATGGTGTTGGTTTCCGGGTCGATATGCGTCACGTATACCGGATAGCCTAGCGAAAGTCCTAGGCCATGGCGCTGGCCAATGGTATAGAACGGATAGCCCTGGTGTGTGCCCACTACCGTGCCATCTTCAAGCACAAACTTTCCCGGTCCTACCTTAGCATCTAGATCGGGCACACGCTGCCGCAAAAACCGGCGATAGTCATTATCGGGAATGAAGCAGATTTCGTAGGAGTCTGGCTTTTGCGCTAGGCGTTCAAAGCCCATTTCAGCAGCCAGGCGACGGATCTCTGGCTTGGTGTAGTCGCCCAGTGGCAGCAACGTGCGCGCCAGGTGTTCCTGCGAGAGGCCCCAGAGCGCATAGCTCTGATCCTTGTTCAAGTCGCGGCCACGTGAGATGACGTACCGCCCTAGTGCCTCTTCGTAGCGCACGCGTGCATAATGCCCTGTGGCAATATACTGACACTCCAAGCGATCGGCCCGCCGCAACAGCGCTGCCCACTTGATGTGCGTGTTGCACAGCACGCAAGGGTTAGGTGTACGCCCGGCCAAATATTCCGAGACAAACCGCTGGATCACCCAATCCCCAAACTCTTCACGAATGTCCACGATGAAATGTGGGAAACCCAAGCGCACGGCTACGGCGCGGGCATCGTTCATTGATTCCAGCGAGCAACACCCAACCTCCTTGCCGGTGCGCACACCGCTAGAGACGTAGTCCCATGTCTTCATCGTGATGCCCACCACCTCGTAGCCCTGCTCGTGCAGCAGTGCTGCCGTTACGGACGAATCCACGCCGCCGCTCATTGCCACCAGTACGCGTCCGTTTCGGCTCATCGTCTTTATTTGTATGCTTTTGGTTATCGCTTTGCGCCGTTTTGTACGGAAGGGGATCGCTTCCGTTCCCCCTGTTAGAGCAGATGCTTGGAGCGCCCACCATCCACGGGCAGCGCCACACCGGTAATGTAGCTCGCACGTGCACTTGCCAAAAAAACCACAGCGGCAGCGAACTCTTCGGGCTCGCCAAGGCGTTTGAGGGCTGCTTGTTCTGCCCAAGAAGCTTCGATCTCTTCGACCGAACGTCCAGTACGCTGCTGCTGCAAGCGAGCCAGTTCAGCCAACCGCTCGGTGCGTGTATAGCCAGGTAGCAGCGTATTTACCGTAATGCCTTCGGGGCCTAGTTCTTCAGCCAGGCTTTTAGCAAAGCCCTGAACGCCTGCACGTGCCGCATTGGAGAGATACAGGTTTGGGATCGGCTGCTTAGCGGAAATAGACGTAATCATCAAGATACGTGCTAAGCCGTTTGGTTTTCGGGCAGCCTGGCGCAGGTGCGGCAAGGCATGCCGGCAAAGGTTGATCGTGCTAAGCAGGTTCAGCTCTAAAGCCGCCCGCCAGTCGTCGGCGGTAAAATCGCCGATATATCCAGCCGGAGGACCGCCGGCATTCGTCACAAGAATGTTCAACTGTCCCCAATGCGCTACCACCTGCTCAATCACTTGAACAATTTGTGCTTCTTCACGCACATCGCACACCAAAGGGAGCAGGCGATCTTCGGCCACCCCGGTTTCGACCGCGATACGTGCAGCTGCCTGCCGGATGCGCGTCTCTGAGCGCGAGCAAAGGGCTACTTTGCAGCCTTCGCGGGCCAACTCGCGGGCAGCTGCCCAACCCAAACCACTGCTGGCGCCTGTTACCAAGGCAATCCGATCCTGTAAGCCCAAATCCATATCGCCTTAGCGGATTCTTCGTTTGAAGTTTCCCAACCAGTTGTCGCAAGTTAATAAACCCAAAGATGCCTAATGGATCATCGACCGAATCTTCACGTGCCAGCACGTACCATCATCAAGACCCCACGAGCCCCTGCGGCCATTGGTCCTTATAGCCAGGCCATCTTGGTGGGCGACACGCTGTACTGCTCGGGGCAAATCGCTATTGATCCCAAAACGGGGAGTTTGATTACTGAGAGTATTGAGCGCGAAACCGAACAGGTTCTGGAAAACCTGGGGGCCGTGTTGCGGGCCGCAGGAATGGACTACAAGGACGTGGTGCGCTGCACCGTGTACCTGGTCGACATCAACGACTACGCCCAGGTCAACGAGGTGTACGCTCGGTACTTTAATGAGTCTCCACCGGCACGCGAAGCTGTGCAAGTAGCGGCACTGCCGCGCGGTGCCCGCGTTGAGATTTCGTGCATTGCTGTGCGTCAAACGCCTTCGACCTGAACTTGCAGTGTTAGGCGCACTTCGTAGACGTATTGTTCTTGAGGGTTGGGATTGCGGGGCACCAGGCGCAATTTTGCCCCAAAAGAGGGTTGTTGCACAAAGGCTGTGACGTCGATGCCTGTTCGGGGAGAAAGTGCCGCTTCGGTTTCGCTAGGAAAGCCAGTGCGTGAGGCCACCTCGGTATCGTTTACCCCTGAAGCCGTTAGAAGTAAGCGTGCTTCTGTGAGCAAATCGGCCAAGTTGGTTAAAACAGGCTGAATGCGCGTGAGGGTAGCTGCGGTCACAAGGGCACGGGTAACTTCGGTTTTGCGGTACCCCCCTCGCTCGGCAAGTGCCTGCGTTAGGTCTACACTACCCGTAGCCGTAGCCGTGTAGGCTTGGCCATCCTGCAACGCATTGCCGTTCACTTCAAAGCGAAACGACACCTCGATCGGTGGCAGCGTGAGCGTTTCGTTTGCAGCTGCTTCACACCCAGCCAGCACCAGTACCAAGCCTAGCAGCCATAGCCATGGATATGCGCGCAGTCCCATCCCAGGTTAAAGTTGCAATACCGCATGTATAGGGATGTGATCCGGCAGACGCCGACGCCCTTTGAGGGCCATCAGCTCGATCAGAAAGGCACACCCAACGACCTGCCCACCGGCGCGTTCTACCAGCCGGATCGTTGCCTCGGCCGTTCCACCGGTAGCAATCACATCGTCGTGAATGAGCACCCGATCTCCTGGTTCAATCGCATCGACATGCATTTCAATGCTGTCGGTGCCGTATTCAAGCTGATAGCTTTCCGAGAGCGTCTTGTAAGGCAATTTACCTTTCTTGCGCACTGGTACAAAACCAGCATCCAGATGATGGGCCAGCATGCCTCCCAGAATAAAGCCCCGGGACTCAATGCCCACAACCTTGGTGATCACCTGATCTTGAAAGGGGTCCAGCAGGGCTTCAATGGCCAGCCGAAGCAGTTCAGGATGGCCCAGAACAGGCGTAATATCTTTGAACAGTACACCCGGCTCTGGAAAGTCCGGGATCGTACGTACCGCCTGCTTAAGCGTTTCCAGCGTCTTGACGTTATTCATGCGTGTCATCATGTTGCTTAACGCGCCGAAGCGGGGAACGCCAATTCCCGTTCATAGAGTTCCTTAAAGGCCTGCACCGCCCGAAAGATCGCTTGGGCCATCTGTTCTTGGCCTGCTTTACTTTTTAGAAAGGCGGCTTCGCGTGGATTGGTCAAAAAGCCCAGTTCGACGAGGATGGCTGGCATGGAGGCGCTCCAGAGCACATAAAATCCGGCTTGCTTTACGCCGCGATTGACGCGGCCTGTGCGATGGGCAAACTCTTCCTGCACGAGCATAGCTAGCTTTTCGCTCTTGCGCAGGTAGGCACTTTGTGCTAGCGTCATCAGAATCAGCTCCTGCTCGGTAAACGCTTCGTACTGGGAAGGATCACTTTCCAAGCGAACGACGCTGTTTTCACGTTCCATCACGCGGCGGGCCGCTTCGGTTTTATGCAAGCCCAAAAAGTACGTCTCCGCGCCATAGGCCGAACGATCGCCAGGGGCAGCATTGCAGTGGAGCGAAATGAACAGTTTGCCTCCGGCTTCGTTGGCGATGCGCCCTCGCTCGCGCAGTTCTACAAACCGGTCGCTGGTCCGTGTGTAGATCACACGCAAGCCTTGCTGTTGCAAGTAGGCTCCCAGTTTCAGGGCAACCGCTAAGGTAACGTCCTTTTCGCGCACGCCGTTAGCCACAGCACCGGGGTCTTTACCTCCATGACCGGCATCGATCACCACCGTGTCCAGGTGCCAGCGATCGAGGTTTCGCGGCGTTGAGGATTCCGGTTTGAGTGCGACTGTACGGGCAGGCGGTGTGTTTGCTTGCTGTGGGCTAGGGAGCGAAGCTACGTCGGCTACCGGCGCAGACGTGACGGTCAGTCCTAGCAAAATATCTGTTGACAACCGGTCGCGATAGGCAGCAGCTTCTACAGCAAGTCCTTCGGCGAACTGGAAGCGCAGGATCAGGTGGCCGTTTTGAGGCTCAATGGTATAAGAGACGACGGGGCCGGCCGGCGGGTCATGCTGTAAGGAAGGGGCGGGTTCCGTGTAAAACAGTACCAATTGCAGCCGGTGCGCATCCAGCCACTCGGGTTCCTGATAAGCGCTGACGTGGTCGGTCGTGTGAATGCGCACGACATATCCGGTTTGATCGGCACGTGGCGTAAACGATATGCGCGTAACTTGGACTGCAGCCCGCCCCCAGGCCATCTGGCAGCCTAGCAGCATGCACAATCCGAGCACCACCTGTAGTCTTGCGTGTCGCATATGCCCTGGCGTTTGCCCGTAGTGCCTGCCATATAGCAAGCTTCATACCGCCTTTTTAGGAGGCGCAGTTGTGCCAACCGCAAAGGTCCCTGCGCAGAGAAAGGTACAACATGCGTATGCTTTTTGCCAACTCAGGGGCCTTGCAACAGGTCTTGCAGGTATTGCTCGACGATATGCTTCCGGTAGCGGGCACGTTCGTCCAGGCGCTGCCGCAAGCGTTGGATTTGGCGTTCTAGCTGAGCGATTTCAGCCTGTCGGTTTTGCTGTTTACGGTCAAAGGCGGCTTCGAGCTGTCGGCGCAGTTGGGCTATAGCTTGCTGACGCTGCGGCCCTTCAGGAAGTTGCCGGATGCGCGCAGCCTGCGCGCGCAAGTCCTGTTCCCATTCCCATTCCTCCATCAATCGGCGGGCTAGTTCAGCATTGTGCTGATGCATCGTCTGCAGATAGGCCTCCCATTCCAAGCGCGGCAGCTGGCGTGCATATTCTGAAAGCACTGCAGCCTGTTGCTGCAAGACTTCCAGCTGACGCGCTACGTCCATCGACCATGCCGTCTGGTTCTGCGCAAGCTGCTGGTAAAGCGCCTGCGCAGCCTCGCGCAGCGCCTGCGCCTGTGCGACCAAGTGAGCGCGCAACACGTCTAGCGTATCTTGCGCATCGATCGCGGCAGGCCTCTCACTTTTGAGCAGCTTTTCAGGTGCAGGGGTCAACGATACCAATCGATCGCCCTCAATGCGGAAAAATTGACCTTTGATGGCAAAAACTGGGCTAACCTCGCCACTAAACTGCACGTGCAAGGATACGTCGCCCGTTTGCAGCTCTGCAGGCAGCTCCGCTGCAGTCACAGGCCGTCCATCCAGCAATACCTTTCCCTGCTCAATAATGAGCGAACGCACAGGACCAGTTGGCTGGGCCTGCAGTCTTGAACCCATCAATCCTAAGGCGATCCATCCCAGTATCCATGCAATGCCCTTCATGGTAAGCACGTCGTCTAAGGCATACGCCGAGAAGCTGGGAGCAAGCCAGGCGTGGCTTGCCTTGTAGGCCAGGCTTCCAGGGGAAGCGCTGGCTCCCAAGCATCGGGGGCGCTCCGGGCTTCCAAAAGCTGAAGTTGGCGGTAGACTTGTTGTACCGCTTCACGGTCGTCCCATTCCAAGAAAAGCGGTGGCGTTTGGGAAGTTCGCGGTGCTGTCGCGGCTATAGCGGCATGCGGCGTAGCAGGCTGAAGCATTTTAGCCATCGGAAGCTCAACAGCCTGGGGCGTGGTAGCGGCCTGCTCAGCCAGAATTCGTCCCGTACGTGTAGCGGGCACAGGACGGAGGGCATAAGCGAAGAGACCTACCAGTCCCATGGACACCGTCAGGACTATGGCTAAGGTTTTTCGGGTACGCCATGAGGAGTGCCGTGGGCGCGCCGATCGGTCGGCTGCCCGCGCAGCCCGAGCAGCAGCTGCTACAATACGATCAACTACAGCCGGATCTGGACGCGACCGCGGCCGCGCCTCTAGCCATGCCTTCACCTCCTGCCAGACCTGCCACTCGGCTGCTAACTCCGGATCGCTTTCCGGATCAATGCCATTCGGAGGCACTTCACCGTAGAGTCGGCAGAGCAGATGCAGACGCTTTGCCTCCATGGAATCTGGCACATGCTGCGGTGGTAGCCCTGTTTTCATTCCGTGGCCAGTTGTTTTTGCCGTTGCACCATCATTTTGCGCAGGTTAATCAGGGCATAGCGCATACGCCCCAGCGCCGTGTTAATGGAAACACCTGTCAGTTCTGCAATTTCACGGAAGGTCAGTTCTGCTTCTTGCCGCAAAAGCAGCACTTCGCGCTGCTCCGGAGGTAACCGTTCAATACAGTCGGCCAGTAAGGCCTGAAGCTCGGCATTTTCTAGTTCCCGATCGGCTGCTGGGGCTTCATCCGGCAATCGATCCCAAAACGTAGCGCCTTCTTCAAGGTCATTTTCGGCTACATTGTGCCATTTACGGCGACTGCGCAGGTAATCCAGCGCTGCGTTGCGGGCAATGCGCATCACCCAGGCTAACCAGCGCCCTTGCTGGGTGTAGGAAGCCCGCTCCTGCCGGAGCGCTGCCAGCACCCGTAAAAACGTCTCCTGAAACAGGTCATTTGCCACTTCAGGATCGCGTACCCAGCCGAGCAAATAGCCGTAAATACGCTCTTGATGGCGCTCGACCAGTTGTCGAAACGCCTGCGTATCGCCCTGCTCTAGGTAGGCCGCAACAAGTTGGTCGTCGGTAGGATGCATCCGGCAGGTTAGGCTTCCGGAAGGAGGGCTGCGCAGCCATTCCGTATAACGGAGGCGCTGTAGGTTTTATTGCTTAGCCTTCAACAGGTTCACACGAAACCCTACGGGCGGTATGCGGTTAGTGCCTTCGCTTTTGGCATCGTGATCGGACCTTGTAGACTATGGCTGAGCGCACTGCTTCGGCTTCCGCAACGCGGACCAATCGCGTGTTTGGCTTTGAAACACGCATGCTGCATGCAGGGCATATCCCTGATGCTGTTACCGGCTCCCGTGCCGTGCCGATTTATCAGACCACATCCTATGTCTTCGACGACGTGGACTATGCAGCCCAGCTCTTTGAGCTGAAGCAGTACGGCAACATCTATACGCGCATCAACAACCCCACAACGGCCGTTTTCGAAGAGCGCATGGCTTCTCTCGAAAACGGAACGGGTGCTGTAGCCACGGCCAGTGGGATGGCCGCCCAGTTTCTCACCCTCATGACGCTGCTGGAGCCTGGTGACGAGGTGGTGGCTTCGAAGCACCTTTATGGGGGCACAAAAACACAGTTCACCCATACGCTCAAAAAGTTGGGCGTTAGGGTGCACTTTGTTGATCCGACCGACTTCGACGCCTGGGAAGCAGCGATTACGACGCGCACGCGTGCACTCTACGGCGAGACTATTGGCAATCCGCAAGGCAGCGTGCTCGACATCGAGCGTCTGGCTGAACTGGCTCACGCGCACCGTATTCCGCTCATTGTGGACAACACCTTTGCCACACCGTACCTGTGCCGACCCATCGATTGGGGCGCTGACATCGTGGTGCACTCGGCCACCAAGTTCATTGGCGGCCATGGTAATTCAATCGCTGGCGTGGTTGTTGAAGCCGGAACGTTCGACTACAGCCACTTCCCTACGATTGCCGAGCCTTCGCCTTCATACCACGGTTTGCGTTTCTACGACACCTTTGGCCACCATGGCTTTCTGATGAAGCTGCGTGCCGAAACGCTTCGTGACGTAGGCGCTTGCTTATCGCCTTTTAATGCCTTTTTACTCCTTCAAGGCCTAGAGACGCTTTCGCTTCGCATGGAGCGCCACGTTGCTAATGCACGCGCCGTGGCCGAATTCCTGCATGACCATCCCAAGGTAGCCTGGGTAGCGTATGCCGGATTGCCAGACAATCCCTATTACGAGCTGGCCCAGAAATATACGCCTCTAGGTCCTGGTGCGGTCTTCACGTTTGGCATCAAGTACGGCAGCGAAGGCCCAAGGGCTGCTGGCAAAAAGTTTATTGAGTCGCTCCAGCTTTTCTCGCATTTGGCCAACGTGGGTGATGTGCGCAGCCTGGTCATCCATCCAGCCACCACTACGCACCAACAGCTTTCGGATGAAGAACTAGAAGAAGCCGGTATTAGACCGGAAATGATTCGACTATCGATTGGACTAGAAACCCTGGACGACTTGCTATGGGACCTGGATCAGGCCTTGCATGCGATCTGACGCTAAACTCGCTCCTTCCTCCTGAGCTCCGGGAGAAGTACCAAAACCCGAGCGTCATCCGAAAAGTTTTGGCTGAGTCGCGTACGATCGCGATTGTCGGGCTATCGGCCGATCGGCAGAAAGCCAGCCACTTTGTGGCAACCTACCTGCAATATGCCGGCTATCGGATCATTCCCGTGAATCCGCGGGCGGAAGAAATCTTGGGCGAACGGGCTTACCCCGACTTGCGGAGCATTCCGGAGCCTGTCGATGTGGTTGATGTGTTTCGCCCGGCCCATGAATGCCCGCTTTACGCCCGCCAAGCCGTAGAAATCGGTGCCAAAACGCTTTGGCTTCAGCTGCGCATCGTCAGCCTAGAAGCAGCCCAGATTGCTGAAGCGGGTGGCCTCAAGGTCGTTATGGACCGCTGCATCAAGATGGAGCACGGTCGCTATAACGGCAGCATGCACTGGGTGGGGATGAATACCGGCATCATTACGGCCCGTCGCGCGCGCCGCTGGTTTTAAAGCACCTGTTCGAGTGCTTCCTGGAGCGTGCGCACGCCAACGACTTCCAAACGCTCAGGGCGCAGCAGCCCTTTGAGATGGTGTGCTGGGATTAAAGCCTGCTGAAAGCCTAGGCGTGCAGCCTCACGCAAGCGTAGCTCAAGCTGACTTACGCCGCGAATTTCTCCCCCAAGCCCGACCTCGCCAATCAGTACCGTGCCGGTATCGGCTGGAATGTCTCGAAACGACGAAGCAACCGCCACCAGCACGCCGAGATCAGCCGCTGGATCTTCCAAACGCAACCCTCCCGCAACGTTGACAAATACATCATAAGCGGCCAAACGCCACCCTTCCCGCTTCTCGAGTACGGCCAGCAGCATCTGCAGCCGCCGGTAATCAAAACCTGTGGCATTGCGCTGGGGTGTACCATAGGCAGTGGGTGTAACCAGCGCCTGAATTTCCACCAGCACAGGACGCGTACCCTCCAGCGTGCATACCACAGCCGAGCCACTCATGCCATAGCGCCGCTCTGACAGAAACCGTTCGCTAGGGTTGTCGACCGCCTGAAGACCAGTTTCGTGCATTTCAAAGACACCAATTTCGTGCGTTGCGCCAAAACGGTTCTTTACGGCACGCAAGATACGATAGGCATGATGGCGGTCCCCTTCAAAGTAGAGCACGGTATCGACCATGTGCTCCAGCACGCGCGGTCCGGCGATAGCCCCCTCCTTGGTCACATGGCCGACCAAAAACACGGGCACATGCGTTGTTTTGGCGTACCGAAGCAGCAACGCAGCGCTTTCGCGCACTTGGCTCACCGATCCCGGAGCGCTTTCTAGCTCAGGCCGGTAGACCGTTTGAATCGAGTCGACAATGAGCACTTCAGCAGCTGCACGCTGGGCAGCTTCCAAAATGACCTCCAGATTGGTTTCAGCCAAAAGGAGCAAGTTTTCGCCTTCAATGCCCAAGCGCTGAGCACGCAGCCGCACCTGCCGCACCGACTCTTCACCTGTTACGTACAGAAGGCGTCGATCGCGCAAGTAGCGAGCGAGCTCGGTCATCAGTGTACTTTTGCCAATGCCTGGTTCACCCGCCAGCAGAATTAACGACCCCGGCACGATACCCCCTCCTAACACCCGATCGAGCTCAGCTACGCCAGTCGTTAGCCGCAGCTCAGCTTCTAGGGGGACAGCCGACAAAGGCAGCGGCTCAGCCGGCGGACCTTCCGCAGCCGCTCGGCCTAAGCGCGTCTTTAAAGGAGAAGGGCGAACTTCTTCGACCAAAGTGTTCCACCCCCCACACTCTGGGCAGCGTCCCATCCAACGTGGGGCCTCATATCCGCAAACTTGACATACGTATCGACTCGAAGTGCGGGCCATAGGCAGATTGCAAGGAAACCCCTGCTCTGGTGCTTGTGTTACGTTTGCTAAGGCTGTAGCGGCTCTGTCCAAGAGCGTTTTTCGACAGCTACCGACGCGAGTCTGTGTTTAAAGTTGCCGGTATGGCTTCATCAATACCCCGGCCTTTGCGCCCTTTTCATGCCTTGGGTCAGTACACGCTGCTCCTGGTGCAGACCTTCTCGGCCCTAGGCGAGTTTAAAACCTATCGTAAAAATTTGGTGCAGCAAATGGTGCGCATCGGGATCGACTCGATCCCGATTGTGGCTATGGCTGCAGCCTTTTCTGGAGCGGTGATGACGGTGCAAACGGCCTATCAGCTCGTATCGCCGTTTATTCCCAAAACGGTGATTGGTGCGGTCGTTGCCCCTTCCATGATTTTGGAGTTGGCTGCTGTTGTCACGGGCTTTATCTTGGCGGGTCGCGTTGGCGCGCGCATTGCGGCAGAACTAGGAACGATGCGCGTAACCGAACAGATCGATGCCTTAGAGGCCATGGGATTAAATTCGGTCAGTTACCTGATCGCCCCTCGCGTGCTGGCCGGCATGATTATGGTGCCTGTGCTCTACGTTGCGGCAACCTTCATTGGCATTTTAGCAGGCATCATTGTGGCCAACCTGGGAGGCTTTTTGTCAACAGGCGAATTTCTTCAAGGAGCACGGCAGTTTTTTAAACCATTTGATCCAATTTTTGGCGTGATCAAATCGTTTGTGTTTGGCTTTGTGATCACGTCGGTCTCTTGCTATAAAGGCTATTTTACCCAGGGCGGTGCCGAAGGGGTAGGTCGGAGCACTACGCAAGCCGCTGTGCTCAGCTGCGTTTACATTCTGGTTGCTGATCTTGTGCTGGCCATTGTGTTGCTGTAGGTCATGATTCGCGTAGAACACCTCTACAAAAGCTTTGATGACCGCCCCGTGCTGGTAGACGTTTCGCTAGAAATTCAGGACGGTGAGACGATAGCGATCATTGGGCGTTCGGGCTCAGGCAAAAGTGTGCTCATGAAGCACTTGATTGGCCTGCTCAAGCCTGACCGCGGGCGGGTGCTGGTTGACGGGGTCGATATCAATGCGGTCTCCTACAGTGAGCTGCGCCGCATTCGTCGTCAATTTGGCGTGTTGTTTCAAGGCGGCGCCTTATTTGACTCGATGAATGCTTTTGAGAACGTGGCCTTTCCGCTGCGTACGTTTACCAACCTTTCAGAAGAGGACATCCGCCGTCGCGTGCAGGAATGCCTCGAGTTGGTACAGCTTCCAGACGTAGGCGCGAAAATGCCGGATGAGCTCTCGGGTGGCATGAAAAAACGCGTCGCGCTGGCCCGGGCTATTGCCCTAAAGCCGCGCTACATCATCTATGATGAGCCCACAACGGGCCTGGATCCAGAAACCGCGAATGCCATTGATGAGCTAATTTGTGACCTAAATCACCGCCTCAACGTAACGGGCATTGTGGTTACGCACGACATGCACTCTGTACTGTCGATTGCCGACCGTGTGGCTTTTTTATACCAAGGGCGCATGCACTGGATTGGCACGCTCGATGAGCTGCATCGCAGCGATGATCCTATCTTGCTGGCCTTTGTGAAGGCCAGTGAATACCAAATAGGTCAACCTTTATCGCGCACGGCATGAACCCAACGATGACGATCAGCAACGAAATCAAAGTAGGAGTAGCGCTTGTTGTAGCTGCCCTCATCTTGTTTTTCGGCACACGTTTTTTCATGAACTTACCGCTTTTTGAACGCACTGCCAGCTACGAAACGCTACTGCCTGACGCGGGAGGGTTGGTAGACGGCAGCCTGGTGCGTCTCAAAGGGGTGGTGGTTGGGCGCGTCACCGACGTGCGTTTTGATGCTGTGCGCAACATGGCCCGCGTACGCTTTCAAATCCATGGCAGCTTACCCCTCCCCGAGGGTTCCTATACACGCATTGCGGGCTTGGCTGTGTTTGGCAATGTAGAAATGGAAATCGTGCCTGGCCCACCTGGCAATCCCTTGCTTCGTCCGGGCAGTGTGCTTCCCAGCGAAAATGAAAGCGGTTTAAATACCGTGCTCGAAGAGGCGCCAGAGACGCTTGCGCGTCTGAATGCCCTGCTCGACCGTGCCAATACTGTTGCCGAAGCTGCTGCTACGCAGCTTAGCGCACCCGCAAGCGACCTGCGTCAGGCCCTCCTAGCGCTGCGGCAAAGCACGCAAACCTTAGCCGCGCTGCTGGCCCAAGAGCAGCAACACATTGCCCGTACGCTCGAAAACCTTGCGCATGCCTCTACCCAACTGCATGAAGCTGCAGGCCCTGTGGCCGATTCCGTCCGTGAAGCAGCAACCCAGCTGCGGCATCTTCTGCGCCGCCTGGAATATAGTGCCGCCTCGCTCGAGCGTGCAGGGGCTTCCTTAAACCATATGTTGGCGTACATGGCTCAAGGAGAAGGCACGCTCGGACGGCTTGTCTACGACGAAACGCTCTACTTGCGGCTCGATACCACGCTCACCGAGCTCAACGCCATCCTGCGCGATTTCCGTCGCCAGCCTGGCCGCTACTTACGCGAAATGCCCCTTTTAAAAGTGTTCTAATGCCCGTTGCGTAAAAGCCTGGCGTGTTGTTTCTTACTTTAGATTGCATCACGCAAGGCAAATAAACCCATGGGCCTCACACGTCGTCAGGCGTTGCGCACACTGGCAGGTGCCGCAGCCCTAAGCAGTTTTGGCGCGCCAGCCATCCTGGCTAGCAATAGGCGTCCTTCCTGGAAAGGACGCATCAAACACTCGGTGTGCAAGTGGTGCTATCCCAACCTTAGCGTGGAAGAGCTTGCCGCTATCGGTGCACAGATTGGCCTGCAGTCGATTGAGCTTTTAGACCCTCAAGACTGGCCTATAGTTAAAAAGTACGGGCTTACCTGCGCAATGGGCAACGGCCCTTCACGGATTCCCGATGGTTTTAATCGCCGAGAAAATCATGAATGGCTCGTTCCTCAGTTCAAAAAGCGTATCGAAGAAGCAGCTGAAGCGGGCATCCCAAACGTGATTTGCTTTTCTGGCAACCGCAAAGGCATGGACGACGAGGAAGGGTTGGAAAATTGCGTGCTCGGCCTCAAGCAAATCCTCCCCACTGCGGAAAAATACGGGGTGACCATCTGCATGGAGCTGCTCAACAGCAAGATTGACCACCCCGACTACATGTGCGATCACACTGCCTGGGGTGTCCAGCTGGTCAAACGCATCGGTTCGGAGCGTTTTAAGCTGCTCTACGATATCTACCACATGCAAATCATGGAAGGCGACGTTATCCGAACCATCCGGGAAAACATCGACTACATCGCCCACTTCCACACTGCAGGGGTGCCGGGCCGTCACGAAATTGACGATTCGCAGGAGCTCTACTACCCGGCGATTATGCGGGCCATAGCCGATGCAGGTTTTCAGGGTTTTGTGGCCCAGGAGTTTATCCCTACCCGGCCAGACCCGATCGAATCGTTACGCCATGCGATTGCCATTTGTGATGTGTAGGCCATGCCCACCTACGAAGATGCCCTAAAACTTTTTCATGAATGGGTCCAGTCAGAAAACCTCCGGCGCCATGGCTATGCCGTTGAAGCAGCGATGGCGCACTATGCCCGTCATTTTGGCGCAGATGAGATGCTTTGGCGCATGACGGGCCTCCTACACGACTTGGACTACGAACGGCATCCCACGCCCGAAGAACACCCGTATGTGGCCGTCCGTGTGCTGGGCGAGCTCGGTTACCCCGAAGTGATGCTAGAGGCTATTTTAGGCCATGCGGATTATACAGGCACACCACGTCAAACGCTTTTGGCGAAAACGCTTTTTGCTGTCGATGAACTCTCTGGTTTTCTAGTGGCTGTAGCCTACGTGCGCCCTACCCGCTTAGAGGGCCTGACCGTGTCGTCGGTGCGCAAAAAGCTTAAGGACAAAGCGTTTGCAGCAGCTGTTAGCCGTGAAGACATCTATCGAGGTGCTGAGGCCTTGGGCTTGCCGCTTGACGAACACATCGCCCACGTTATTGCCGGCCTGCAAGCCGAGGCCAAACGCCTGGGACTACATCCTGCACGTTAAGAAGCATTAAACACGACAACTGGGCAAGGCGCACTGTTTAAAATACGTTCGACCCGGGGACCAAGAAACAAGCGATCAGAGCCCGGTCGCACATCCGTTCCTAAAAGGATAAGATCTACGCCTTCACGACGGGCTACGTCCACGATGACCGTTTCGACCTCTGCACCGGTTTCGATCAGGCTACGGGCACGCACGCCTCGGGCTACAGCACGCGCAACAAGCTCATCCAAAATCTGACGCCGCACTTCTCGTTCACGCTCAAGTAACGCAGCCTCTAAAAGATTTTCTGGACTTGGACGTTGCATGACGCTTAGGAGAAGCACCTCATGGCTAGGTTCATCGGCCAAAAGGTAAGCAATCTCCGCCGCATGCTGTGAAGCTACAGATCCGTTCGTTGGGACCATTAAGCGCTTTGGAAGCCAGTGCGATGCCTTGTTGCCGCCCTTGACCACAAGGGTTGGACAAGGTGCCAGGCGTACCATCTCGTCGATAATAGGATGAAAAAGCGCACCTTGGCGATCTGCTTCTTCTGTAGCACCCAACACAATGAGGTGATAATCTTTCAAGGCTTCATCTAAAATAGCCTGCACAGGCGCTCGCGCTTCAACCACTTTTTTGGTAACCTCCTTGGCCTTGAGTTCCTTCGCGAGTTGATCTAAAAACGCCATACTTAAGGCGTGTTCGTGACGATCACAAACATTAAAAAGGGTTACAGAAAGCGGTGCATGGCGGTTGAGTTTATCTAACAAATACGTTTTGATGTGATACATAGCGTCTGGCTCATCGCGACGACGCACAGGCACCAACACCCGATGGATCTGCGCAACCACACTGTCTTTGAACAATTCTTCTTGGCGCAGACGTTCTAGCTCTTGAGGCTCGGGTGTAATGCGGCTTAAAGTCCATCGAAGGATAGGAGGGGCCATGAGTGAGGTGACCATCGCCATCAATACGATGATCGAGAACATCTCTTGAGAGAGGATGCCAAGCTGCAGCCCGATCGTAGCCACAATAATTTCCATAGCCCCTCGGGCATTCATGCCGGCACCTAAGCTGAGCGCTGTCCAGGGATCACGTCGCCCCATGAAACGCACGCCCACGTAAGCCCCAACAAATTTGCCGAATGTTGCTACTAAAATCACAAGCAAAGCGATAGCCATAAGCTGGGGCGTAAACAGGTTGAGCACGTGCACTTTCAAGCCAGCCACGGCAAAAAAGATAGGGGCAAAGATGCCCATGGTCATACTCTCCAGCTTGTGGACCACATCATTGGGTAGACGTGGCATTTGCCCAAAAAGAATCCCCATAAAAAATGCCCCCAGCACGGCTTCAAGATTGAGCGCTTGCGTAATGCTTCCCCACACAAAGGTCAACACAATCACCAATGTGAGCAGACGATCACGGCTTCGCACTTCGTCTTGCACAAAGTCCAGCGATCTCTTGACGAGCCACCGCCCAAAAGTAAAGCTAAAAGCGATAAAGAGCGCTACTTTAGCAACTGCCCATAGCACGCTTTCGACAGACACCTGTGCGCCTGCTGCCAGCCCCGCAACAATCGACAGCAAGATCCAACCCATAGCATCGTCCACCATACCTGCAGCGAGAATGGTCTGGCCCACATCCCGCCGCATTAACTTCATATCAATCAGCACCTTTGCAATAACTGGAATAGCCGATATGGACATCGCGGTAGCTAAAAAAAGCGCAAAAATGAGGCGCTGCTCAGTGCGAACAAGCAGGACGTCTGGCAAGTAGTAGCCTAACACAAAACCAGAAATAAAAGGCACTAAAATTCCTCCCAAAGAGGCACCAACAGCTGTTCGTGCTTGACGTCGGATAAGGGCTAGATCGGTTTCTAAGCCTGTAATTAAAAGCAAAAACATTACACCTAACAGCGAAACCACCTCGAGTAGATAACCCTGCACCGGAGTTTGCGGCATTATCCAGCTCCCTAATGCAGGGAATAAGCTGCTAAGCAAGGAGGGCCCAAGCAGAATACCTGCTAAAATTTCACCAACCACAGATGGTTGATTCAGGCGTTGGGCTACTTCTCCCAAACCCCTCGCGGTCAGCAAAAGCACCGCGATCTGGACAAGCAAGAGGAGTACATCATGATGCGCAGCAGCTGTAAAAGTCTCCATACGTCTCTGGATATGTTACGTCCTGAGCAGAATCGACTGCGCTGCTCAGCTTCAATGCATCCCCCAAATGTCTGGAGATGACATTAGGCGATTACGCCGGCCGTAGCGTTTATGTTGCTCCCCTTGCCCAGTCAGCTCAGCGCCCATGGCGCCGCCCACGCTTTTGTGTGTCGATAATCCCATTGCCCAACGTCAGCGCACAAAGCTCGCTTTCAGCCCAAATCGCCAACCGATCGGCCAGTGCGGTATAGAAACAAGCACTTGGGGCGCTGCGGTCATCATCACGCTGCCTCAACCAGCCACCCGAGAGCAACGCCCAAAGCTGCAGTGCATTTGGCTGCGAAAGGAATTTGGCCATACCGATGCAGCTGAAACGACACGTCAGTGAACTGCAAAATAGGCCTTCTTCTTCTCGGCAGGTTTCCTTGGGCTTGACGCTTCACAAAATGATCCTGATCGCTGAAGGCTTCTTATCCATGGGCGTCCTTCTCGGATGGCACTTTCGGCGCAAGCGTGCCGATGCACCGGTTTGGGTTGAGGCGCTCTCAGGTAAAAAGCAGCTTTAAGCTACATGCGAAGGGAAAGCTGCGTCGGGTGGCACAGCCGGGCGCAGCTGCATCATCAGAAAGCGAAAGGCACGGTCAAGCTCCTGAAGCACTTCGGGCTGAATGCGATAGTAAGAGCGCGACCCTTCGGTCTGGAACGTCACAAGCCCCACCTCCCGAAGCGCGCGCAAGTGCTGAGAGATGGTCGCCTGCGCCAGGGGCAACTCTTCGACCAATTCAAAACAAGGCATAGCCCCTCGCTCGGCCAGCAACTTCAGGATGGCAATACGAGCTGGATGTCCTAAGGCACGCATGAGCGCTGCCATGCGCGCTTCAGGGGGTAAAAATCGTTTAGGCTCAGCCCGTGCCATATTGTTTCGTTTTTTAGGACAGCGCAGTCTATGATAACATTTTCACCTCCCTGGAGACAAGCCTTTAGGCCGCACTACGCGCCTGCTCTTGAAACTGCAGCTCATAGAGCCGTCGGTAAAGGCCATCGCGGGCGAGCAGTTCCTGGTGCGTGCCGCATTCGCGTACTTCTCCGCGGTGCAAGACCAGAATTTGATCCGCATGCTGAATGGTGGATAGTCGATGCGCAATAATCAAGGCAGTACGGCCGCGAAGTAATGTTTCCATGGCGCGTTGAATGAGCTGCTCGGTTTCACTATCCACGCTTGAGGTAGCCTCGTCGAGCACCAAGATTTCGGGATCATGCACCAGCGCACGGACAAACGAAAGAAGCTGGCGCTGGCCGTGCGACAGCGTTAGGCCGCGTTCACGCACGTCCTGATCATAACCCGCGGGAAGCTGCTCGATGAACCGATCGGCGCCAATGAGCCGAGCAGCTTCGCGTACTTTTTCCAAAGGAATAGAAGGGTCTCCCAAAGTGATGTTTTCACGCACGGAGCCAGAAAAGAGAAACACGTCTTGCAGGACCAGTCCAATGTGCCGGCGCAGGTCTTGCGAAGCATAGTCGCGCACGTCTCGGCCGTCGATAAGGATTTGGCCGCGCTGTACATCGTAGAAGCGCAGCAGCAAATGGATAATGGTGGTCTTACCGGCACCGGTTGCCCCTACGATGGCTACATGCTGACCAGGCTCAATGCTAAACGACACGTCACGCAACACCCAATTAGGCTCTTGGCCATCTAGAGGCAGCGTATCATAGGTAAACCAGACATTGCGAAAAGCTATGCTACCCCGCAGTCGCTCCACCCGAACTGGTCGTGCTGGTTCAGGCAACGCCGTATCCTGGTCAAGCAGGCCAAAGATGCGCTCGGCACCCGCCATGGCGCTTTGGAGCATGTTGTACTGATCGGAGAGGTTGCGAATAGGCTCAAAGAACTGGCGCACGTACTGAACAAAAGCGATCAGCACACCGAGTGTCAGGGTGCCCTCAAGCGCCCGAAGGCCGCCTACCCAAAGCACCAAGCCCAAGGCTGCATCCGAGACAAGCTGCACCGCCGGCCAGAAAATGGCAAAGTAGAAGACCGTTTTGATCTGGGCCTGTCGGTGCTCGTCGTTAATCTGACTAAAGCGTTGTTTTTCCTCTGCTTCTCTATTGAAGAGCTGAACTATTTTCATCCCGCTGATATGCTCTTGTAAGAAAGCATTCAGCCGGGCAATTTGCCGGCGCGTTTCGCGATACTGTTGGCGCACTTTGCGCCTGAACCATGCCACGGCTCCGATCATGAAGGGCATCACCGAGAGTGTCACCAGGGCTAGTCGCCACTCCAGCATAAACATGAAATAGGCAATAAAGACCAGTCGAAACAGGTCGCCCAGAATGCGTACCACGCCAGCCGAAAGCATGTCGCTGAGCGCCTCAACATCACTGGTTACGCGCGTGATCAAACGTCCAACTGGCGTGTGATCAAAAAAGCGTAGCGACTGCCGCTGGATGTGCCGGTAAACCTGGGTTCGGATATCGAAGATTGCTTTTTGCCCAATCCATTGGGTGAGGTAGTCGTTCACAAACGACAGGACAGCTTCTACAAGCAGCACGCCGACCAAAAGCAGAATGATGCGTTCCAGGCCCTGCCAATCGCCAGCGACAATGTGATGGTCGACGGCCACCTGGACCAGCTTTGGTCGCAAAGGGCCCAAAAAAGCAGCTGCCATGACGGTGCCAAAGGCTAGCGCTACCCAGTGCCGGTAGGGCCACAGGTAGCGGGCCAGCCGCCACAGCAATCTGCGATCGAGGGCTACGTTGTCGCGTGTGCTTTGATCATCCACGGCAAATCTTTCGCGATTGCATACCGCTTGAGTTCTTCGGCGGCCTCGGTTTCGGGGAAAATGCTTCGGGCTTCTTCAACAAGGGGCATTGGATCTTCATAGCGAGCGCTAAAATGCCCTAGAAGCAGTCGGCGTGCGCCAGCCTGCAGCGCGACCTCAGCGGCTTCGCGGGCTGTGCTATGCCCGCGCTCCACAGCCAGTCGGTGCTGCGCCTGGCAAAACGTGGCCTCGTGATAAAGTAGGTCCACGCCTTCTGCTAGACGTATTCCGGCCTCACAGGGTCGCGTATCGGCCACGTAAGCAAAGGTGCGTCCAGGGATGGGGGGTGAAAGCACTGTTTCTGGAGTAATCCACCGCTTGCCCACTTGCACTGGGCGTCCTTCCTTAAGCGCGCGCAGCTGGGCATAGTCGGTCACGCCAAGCGCTGCAGCGCGCGCAGCGTTAAGGCGTCCGGGCCGCGGCTTCTCCTCAAAGCGGTAGCCTATGGTAAACGTTCGATGCTCGAGCGGTCTTGCAATCACCCTATAGTCGGTTGTCTCCAGTACCACCTGCTGCTCAAAGCCTTCACATAGCTCTATGTATTGAATGGGATAGCTTCGCTCGGTAGGCGTAAGTCCTGGAAGTTGGTCTACAGTTTGCGCAAGGCCTTGGGGTCCCACCACGACGAGCGGTTGCTTTCGGTTAATCATGCTGAGCGTGGCAAGGAGCCCAAACAGCCCATAAAAATGGTCGCCATGAAAATGGGTGATCAGTACAGCTTCTAGGCGGGAGGGTTTTAGGCCAGCAGCCATGAGCCGGTACTGCGTGCCTTCGCCGCAATCAAACAGCAGCAGGCGTCCAGCGCGCTCGAGCGCAACCGACGACAATGCGCGCGTGCGTGTTGGGATGGCCGAAGCTGTACCTAAAGGAATGATAAACAGCTCCACAACCGACCTCTACAAGTGTTTGAGTTCTTCTTCTAGCAGCTGCTGGCGATACAGCTGGGCGTACAGGCCGTCTTGGCGCAGCAGCTCGGCGTGCGTGCCGCGCTCGACAACGCGGCCTTCATCAAGCACCAGAATCAAATCGGCTTCCTGAACGGCCGAAATGCGGTGACTGACGATGATGATTGTACGCTTCCCATAGTGCCGCCGAAGCTGCGCGAGAATCCGACGTTCCGTCTCTGTATCCACAGCGGAGAGTGCATCGTCGAGAATTAAAATGCGGGGGCGTCGAATGAGCGCTCGGGCCATAGCCGTGCGCTGCTTCTGCCCACCAGAGAGCGTTATCCCCCGCTCACCGACGAAGGTTTCAAATCCCCGTGGAAAGCGCTGCACGTTCTCTAGCAAATCGGCCTCATGGGCAGCCTCCTCGATGCGCGTAGGATCCGCCTCGAGTTCACCGAAAGCGATGTTAGCTGCAATGGTATCGCTAAAAAGAAACACATCCTGGGGTGCATACCCAATCGAGCGACGCAGCACCTCAAGTGGAATGCGCCGCACGTCGTGGCCGTCAATCATCACCACGCCTTGCGTTGGCTCGATCAAGCGCGGGATGAGCTCCACCAGCGTTGTCTTACCGGCACCGGTCCGCCCTACAATACCTAACACGCTGCCTGCAGGCACCTCAAAGCTGATGTCTTGAAGCACCCAAGGACCGCTCGTTTCATAGCGGAAGTACACGTGATGAAAAGCAACGCGGCCTTCCAAATGTCGGATTTTGGGGTCAGTCCATGCCGGATCGTCTCGAATCTCAGGTACCGTATCGAAAATCTCGCTCAGGCGCGCCATAGAGGCCGAAGCCCGCTGGATCATCGAAAGCACAAAGCCCACAGAGGCTACCGGCCACGTCATCAGAGCCACATAGATAATAAATTCAGCAATGTTGCCAATCGTTATGGTGCCGGCCATAACGAGCTGTCCCCCTTTCCAAACCACCAGGATCGTCGAAAGGCCGGTGAGCAGCAAAAAAATGGGCGACCAGAAAGCATCAACACGGGCCAGTTCAAGCATGCGACGCCGGTAAGTTTCGCTTTCTGCCTCAAACGCCCGCGCCTCAGCTGCTTCACGCACGTACGCTTTAAGCACCCGAATGCCGCTGAACGCTTCCTGGACGCGGCTGGTTAAGCGCGCATATTGCGCCTGCAAAGCATCGCTGCGTTCATGCACCAAGCGTGCCACCCAGAAGACCCCCACGGCCAGCAGTGGCATAGGCAAAAGGGTATAGAGCGTCAGCTCAGGCGAAATTAAAATCATAGCTGTAATGGCCGTGACCATGAGCACCAGGGCTCGCGCGGCGTACATGACCGCCGGTCCTACGTAGCGCCGCACTTGTTCGATGTCGCTTGTAGCCCGCGTGAGCACATCTCCGGTAGAAAATTTCCGGTAAAAACTAGGGGGAAGTTGCTGCAAATGCTCGTAGAGCGCATTGCGCAGATCGTATTCCACATGGCGTGAAGCAACCACCAGCGTCTGCCGCATCAAAAACGTAAACAGTCCGCTAAGCAGGCTAAGCCCTAAAATGACCACACCATAGAAAAGCAGTCCAGCAAGCACATAGCCGTAGATCAAAGGCTGTGCCGAGGTACCAGCAACCGCCTGATAATAGGCGACAAAACGGGGAATGCTATCGACGGCTTGCCGCACCACACTTGGGGCCAAAATGGCAAACAAAGCCGAAGCGATAGCGCACAAGAGACCGGGACCAAACAGACGCCGGTATTTCCAAAAATACCAATTCAGCCGGGCAAGCGTCCCCATACGCAAAATCAATCCACAGCGCAACGGGTCTCGAACGCTTTTCCCGTCCGAGCTGATCCACAGCTTTTATAATGCCCCGCGCCGGCGCAAATCGCGAACGACCACAAGGACGTAGAGCACGAAGGCACTGAGCAAAAGCGGTACACCTAGAAAAAGATGCCTATCCCTACACTCCAGGCTGTAAAGCCCCGCAGGAGAAACGCCAGCAAACAGACTAAGCCAGTAATAGCTAGTACAATAGCAGCGCTCAGCAACCGATCTGTTTTTGTTTCAATAGTCATGGCTATTTTACTGTCGCTTGGCGCAACAAACCTGAGGAAAGCAACGGGAAGCGTTCGAGGGGTGTTGGGTGCGGTGGGCCATGGCAACTGGTGCATGCCACACGATCGCTCCGCAAATCGGTAAGGAGCGCACCATGGGCAGGCACGCCTTGAAAAGCGCTTGTACCGTCATGGCACGCCAAACAGCTCACATTAGGAAAGGCGCCTGCATACCGAATAGGCTCATTCCAGCTTCGGGTCACGTACAACAACCAGTGCCGAAATCCGTCTCGCTTAGCAGCCAGCGTGCCGTGCAACCCATAGGTCGTATGACAGGCGTAGCACTGCTTTTCTGGAATCCACTTGTTGCGAAAGTGCCGCGCGGCCAGCGTAGCACTATGAGGATCCTGCATATCTTCTACAAAAGGCGCCATCACATGGCACGTATTGCACGAAGCAACAGTCTTGGTCTCCTCAAACATAAATTCCACAGCGCCCATTAGGGCTAGGGCGGGTAAGGCAAACAGCCCCAAAAGCATTGCCCAGTGATAGAAAGCCCGTGGCAGCCGGTTGCGTAGTACCCAATGATTGAGGACTAGCCATCCGATACCCAACACCGCGGCGAAAATACCCATCCAGCGGAATAGCTCAGCTGCGGCAATTCCTGGCGATTGCCCTTGGGCCCAGGCCCCTTCAGGCCATCCTAGCACCATCAGCAGCCAAGCGAATAGCAGGCGTTTCATCATCATTTTAGCTTGGGGTTCCTGCTGGCCGAATACGGACAGCGCTCTCCTTGTAGGCCGGTTCTTTGGAAATCGGATCAACGTTTCCGTTGACTACGCGATTAACCAGTGCTTGCGGTGCGTGAAATGGTGCGAAAACGACACCAGGCGTAATGTCAGTGCTTATGCGTGCTCGAAGTACGGCCTGCCCCCGCCGACTTTCGACAAGCACGGGCTGGCCGTCCTGAAGGTTGTAGCGGTGTGCATCGCGGGGATGCACCACGAGAAAATCCGTTTCGATTGTTTCCAGTTCAGGCAACTTTCCTGTCAGGGTCATGGTGTGCCAGTGTTCGTAGACGCGTCCTGTCACCAGCGTAAGCGGGTATGCTTCTGAGCTTGGGTCACTAGGGGGCTGTTGGTGCTCCAGGTAGATTACGGCACGCCCATCCGGTCGCCCGTAAAAATCAAAACGCCGACGGCCTTTAGCCATCGGATCCTCTCCTGGTACGTAGCGGCGGCAGGTACCGGGGTGCGTTTCAGTAGGACATGGCCAGCGCAGCCCACGCTCCTTTTCAAGCCGTTCATAGGTAATACCGGCAAAATTGTAGGGCGAGTGGGCTGAGATCTGTCGCCATTCATCCCAAACGGCTTCAGGCGTTCGTGCCTGGATCAGTTCCCCATAGCCTAAGCGATCGGCCAGCTCAACCAAGATTTCTAGGTCGGAACGCGCCTCACCGGGGGGATCAACCAGCTTGGGCACGAGGTGGTAGCGCCGCTCCGACTGGCTGTAGACGCCCCCTTTTTCAAGCCACATGGCCGCTGGCAAGAAAACGTCGGCAAACTGCGTCGTCTCCGTTGGAAAGACCGCATCGGCAACCACGAGAAAAGTGCGTTCCATGGCTTGCCGGTAGCGCGACACGTTGGGTAAAGACTGAGCAGGATTGGTACCCATAACCAGCACACACTTGAGTTCTCCCCGCTCCATGGCCTCAAACATGGCTACGGCATCGTAGCCGGGCTTGGAACTGATGCGCCCACGCGGTACCCCCCAGAGATCTTCCATCTCTGCCCGATGCTGCGGGTTGGTGACAACCCGTCCGTTAGGTAGGGCATGCGCCAAGGCACCAGTATCCCGCACGCCACCGCCCGCATTCGGTTGACCGGTAAGCGAAAAGGGTGTTGCTCCAGGCCTGCCGATGTGCCCAGTGAGAAGATGCATGGCATGAATCAGTCGATTTGCGGCTGTTCCCTGGACCTGCTGGTTTAGCCCCATGGTCCAAAACGACATAGTTGCTTCGGATGCAGCAAACAGATAGGCTACTTCCTCGATGAATCGCGCCTCGACACCACAGACTTGAGCTACACGCGCTGGTGCATAGTGCGCCACGTGGCGTTTTAGGTCCTCAAACGTCCGCGCTGCATCACCTTCCCGAAAGGTTAAATAGTTTTCGACCATGTCCTGGTCAATAAAGCCATTTCGAATAAATTCATAGATCATCGCATTATACAGCGCCACATCGGTAGCTGGCAGAATGGGCAAATGATAGTCGGCTTGCCGGGCAGTCCGCGTGCGCCTCGGATCGACGACAATCAGCACGGTTTCTGGGCGACTTCGCTTGCGATCCAGCACGCGCTCCCAAAGCACTGGGTGACAATCGGCCATATTGGCGCCCGTAATAAAAAAGCAGGTAGCGGCATCGATGTCATCGTAGCATCCCATGGGCTCATCTTTACCAAAAACCGAGATGTAGCCCGCTGCTGCTGAAGCCATGCACAAACGCGGATTGCCGTCCACATTATTGGTGCCGATGCCAGCTTTGAAAAGCTTATTGGCGGTGTAGCTTTCTTCCGTGAAAAGCTGACCGCTACCATAGAAGGCCACACTATCAGGACCGTAACGCTCAATGGCTTCCCGAAAACGCTCAGCCACCAGCGCCATGGCTTCGTCCCAGGAAGCCCGCTCGAGTTGACCGTTGCGGCGGACCATAGGGTAAAGGGCTCGGTCGCGCACGTAGAGCAGCTCTCGATTCAAGATGCCCTTAATGCACAGACGCCCCCGGTTGTGGGCATACACATCGCCTTTAACATCCACCACACGCCCCCCTTGTACGCCAACCATAATGCCACAACCGGTACCGCAAAAACGGCATACAGCTTTGTGCCACCGATCGACAGGAACGATGGGCTGACGTTTCCATAGGCTTTCGCAGCCAGAAAGTGGTCCAGTGATGATGACCCCTCCAGCCAGCGTGCCCAGCCGTTGCAAAAGCTCCCGGCGCGTTAGCGTACCTGAAGACATATCCGGGAAGGATTACAGTTTTACCTCAAGGGAAAATAGAACAGTACAAAATTAAAAACGCCTCAGAAAGAGACAAAAATTTCTGGTGGCAGACCGTTGTGCAACATTTGGGCCACCAAACGCAACAATCGACGCTGCTCAGGCCAAAGCAAGCGTTCGCTTGCCTCTTCAAGACCAAGCCAGGCAAAAGCATCGTGCTCATCGTCGAGCACTGGATCCGCTTGCAGCTCAGCGGCAAAAACCGGAATTAGGTTGATCCGGTCATGCTGCCACTCGTAAAACGCGTTCAGCGAAGGCACCACCCAAAGCCGAAGCGGTCGCTGTCCCGTTTCTTCTTGCACTTCCCGCAATGCCGTCTGCCAGGCGACCTCACCTGGCCGAATCTTGCCGCCAATCATGCGCCACTGGCCGGCATAGCTCACCCCCGGTGCCCGTCGGAGTAGCAAAAACTTTAAAATACCGTCTTTGTGACGGTAAGCATACACATCGACAACACGAACGATCGTTTCGACCATAGACGTAGGAGCATTTTGCTGAAAACTCGCCACAAAATCGTGACAACCCGGCCCTCTGAAGCTCGTACCACCTTGTGGATTACTTCAGGGTACCATCCTAAGGGCAGCGTTATGCGAAAAATAAAGAAAAACCGGTTTCTAATAGGCCTGGTGCTCGCTGTAAGCCTGAGCACAACGGCCCAAGCCCAGGTCGATGTGCGCACGCGGGCAAGCCAGATGGCCGATCGGCTTCAGCTTTCTGAGGCCACGGCCCGTGCGTTGCAGGAAGCTATGGAACGCCATGCAGGCCGATTCGATCGGGGCGGCTTCTTTTGGTATGTGGCTGCCGACCTGGCGCGCCAGCTCAGTGATGCGCAAAAGGCTGAATTCTGGCAAGCTCCCCTATACCGAAACCGGAACCACCCCGGCCGCCCTAGGGGACGTTTTTGGGGTAAAGGCCACGGCTGGGGTCAATGGCATGGAGCTATGCCTTGCGCCGGTATGCCCATCGGTATGGGTCCTTGCCGGGGTCAATGGCATGGAGCTATGCCTTGCGCCGGTATGCCCATCGGTATGATAGACTGGCTGAACCTTAGTGAGGCCCAGCGTGATTCGCTGGCCGTGCTGGCACGGCGGCACCGTGATGCCATGCGACAGCTTGAGCAGCAGTGGCGCGCAGGCACACTTTCGGCCCAAGCCTTTTGGCAACAACAGCAAACCCTACGCACCCAATACCAAACGCGTCTGCAACAGCTGCTGACGCCAGAGCAGCGGCAACAACTTGCAGCCGAGCGTCAGGCTATGCTCGAAGTGCTGCGCCTGACGCCCGAGCAGCAGCAACAGCTTGCTGCACAAGCCCTGCAACCCGGACCGTTTCGCTGGGCAGGCTGGTCGCTTATCCTAACGCCTGAACAGCAAGAAATTGTGCAGCTCTACCACCGCCTTTGGCGCACCTGGCAGGGGATTCGTGCCCAGTAAAATAAGCCGGAGCGCTTTCAGGCGCTCCGGCTTATTTTTTAAAAATGACTGCTATTTTTGACCCCTGCGCTTGGCGAGCAGCCAGGGCATCAGCTCTGCTTCGGCATAGGCCGGGTCCCAGGCGTTGTGCCCTACGCCGTTATATTCGGTGTACTGCACTTCAGCCCCAAGCGCTTTGAGGGCTTCTACCATACGCCGCGAGGCTTCGACCGGAACGACTGGATCGTCAGCCCCATGAAACACCCAGACGGGCAAGTGTTTGATCCGTTCGGCTACTTTCGCATAAGGATCTGCAGCAGATTGAATCGCCTGCTGCTCTGGCGGCAATTCGCCAAAAAACGACCGAGAAGTTTCTGGAAACACTACAAATCCGCAAATCGGTACTATAGCCGCAAAGCGATCGGGATAGTGATAGGCTACATACCAGGTACCATGCCCTCCCATCGACAGCCCGGTTAGGTAAACCCGATCCGGATCCACCGAATAGGTCGCCATCACTGCATCCAGCGCAGCCATTGCTACTTCGGCTTGCTCTCCAAACCAGGCCTTCCCGGGAGGCACTTGCGGGAAAACCACAATGGCTGGGAAACGTGTTGGATCAAGCCGAATGGCCTGGCCAATGCCAACAGCCGTCTGCTTGAATCCATCCACACCTCGCTCACCTGCACCATGCAGAAACAAAATCACCGGCCATTTTTGGTCAGGCGTATAGTCTGCCGGAACGTAGACCTGGTAGCGGTGCGTTTGGCCATTAACTTCCACAGTGCGCAGCAAAAAACCCACCTGCCTGGCGCAGGGGCAGTCTTGCGCACGCGCTGCCGGCGTTACAAACGCCAAGCTCAGCAACAAGCTTAGGGGCAGCAACGTTGCTGTTGTATTCATAGGGCACAAAGTTGATTTAAGGTGTCACGGGCACGCTCCTTAGCGGCGGCAACATAGCTGCTTTACAACAGGTTTTCAAGCCTGCTGCGCTTGCCTTAAAACTTTTTGCACATGGACTACTACACGCTTGTTATTCTGGTCTCGTTGATTGGCTTTTTGTTGCTGGCTGCCTTGCTGCTGATACCCGTCTACCGGTTTTTACAGCGGGAAGACGAAGCTGCTCGGCGCTTTACAGACGCCTACTTGCAACAGCAACAAACGCTGCATTCTGACGGGGCTACTGATCCTAATGGGCCAGCACCGCCTACTCAAACCTAATAAGCGGTGCGAGCTCGGCAATCGTTTTAGGACCAATGCCGGGAACAGCCTCCAGGTCTTTTAGACCTTGAAATGGCCCATGGGCTTCTCGAAAGGCCACAATGCGTCGGGCCAAGACAGGGCCGATGCGCGGTAGTTGCTCCAGTTCTTCAGCAGTAGCCCTGTTGACGTTGAGCGGCTCCGGCGTCAGCACCTGCTGCATGCGTGCAGCCCCTTCCTGAAAACGCTGCACTTCTTCGGCTACGGGCGGGGGTGGCGGCTGCTTTCTCTCCCACCACCGGTAGCCCAATCCCAACAAAAGCAATCCACCTAGCCCTAGCAGCACACCCGCCTCAGCACGGGTAAGCGTCCAGGGTAAGTGCATAGACCTATGCGTGTTGTTTTTCGTATAAGATAAGGACGATGCGATATTTTTAGCAGCGCTTGGACGTTGGTTCTTTTTAAGGAGGGCATGGTTGATGATTATCCGCACAGAAGCGATTGTGCTGCGTACGCTGCCTTATGGCGAGACGAGCTTGATTGCCTCCCTGTTTACGCGGGCCAAAGGCCGCCTGTCGGTCCTTGCAAAAGGTGCGCGCCTGCCTGGTAGCCGCTTTGGCGGTACGCTGCAACCTCCAGCCTGCCTTCAGGTCGTCTTCTATTACAAACCCTCACGCGAACTGCAAACGCTTACCGAAAGCAGCTTTCAACAATTCTTACCGCATATTACGCAAGATTTGGAAAAGCTGGCACTGAGCCTGCGTATGGTTGAACTTGCCCAAGCACTGCTTCCTCCTGAAGAACCCATGCCCGATTTTTTCAACACGTTTTGGGACACGCTGGCCCAGCTTGATGCGGCAGCTAAGCGCGCTTGGAATTTACTGCCTTGGTTTCTGCTACGGTTGGCAGGCGCCTTAGGCTTTGCACCCCAGGTCACACGAGCTGAACTGGAGCAGCTTGGCGCGTCGGGCGGTGTACTCGACCTGCAAGATGGACGCATCCGCATCGCTAAGGGCTTAGCCATTGAAAAGCCGGCTTCGCGGGCTGCCCTAAGGGCGTTTGCTTTTCTAACGCATACGGATGCGGCAACAGCCATGCGTTTGCAACTGACGCCTGCACTGCGCCACGAACTGCTTGGTTTGATCGAGACCTACCTCCAGCATCACGTGCCCGAAGGATTTCCCTCACGCAGTCCACGCGTCATCGAGCGTCTGTTGGAAATGCGCAAGCCGGGATCCTGACGCTGCGCCATGCAGTCGAATTGCGCGCTCCCTCTACAAGCGCGATGCAACACCAATGAGCCATCTGCCCAGTTGGCGCAAAAACCTGCAACGCCATAGCGGATTTTGGCGCGACGGCTACTGGTATGACCTGCACCTGGAACGCCGCATGCCGTTGGCGATGGAAATGATCGACGAAATGGTGCTGGCCCTGCCACCCCTACGCGAAGGTACGCGCGTGTGCGACCTGGCCTGTGGCACCGGCAATGCAGCTGCCGCTGTCGTTTCAGCCTATCCGCTGGTGCACCTGACGCTCATTGACCAAGACCCTGAGCTACTGGCGATCGCCTACGACAAGGTCGCCGATTATTGCCCCGAGGCTGTCACCATTCAAACCCTCTTAAGCTTTGACGGTGAACCCCTTCCAGGTGGACCCTACGACGTTGTGCTGGCTTCCTTAGCCCTGCACGCACTGGTAGGACACGAAACCGACCCCGTGGAAGCCGAAAGCCGTTACGAGCTGCTTTTGCAAAGCATCCGGGACTCCCTCACGCCCGGCGGGCACCTGATCATCGGCGATCACGTAGGCGTCTTACCACTTTATCGCCACCTAAAAGCCCTTGAACGCACTGGCTTTGTAGACGTGGACTGCGCCTGGCGCGTAGACGACTTCTTCGTGATTGGAGGCCGCGTGCCCGATAGCACGCCTTAACCCAGCAGACGCTTGAGTTCTTCAGGATCACGGTTCAGCAATCCCTGCTTGCGGAAGTAAATCATCGTAGTCTCCAGCGTACCGTGCCGCATGCGGCGCTTCACTTCCTCAATCGGCATCCCCTGATTGAGCCAGATCAGCGCTGCCGTATGCGTTAGGCTATGGGGCGTAACCCCACGACGGGTAATGCCAGCGGCTTCTAGGTGCTGTGAAATGCGACTGCGGACCGAACGGGTGTTGAGCCGCTTGCCTTCAGACCGATGGCCGTGCGAAACAAACAGCGGCATTTCAGGCCGAAGCGGCACGCGCGTGTTTAAATACGCCTCTAAAACAGAGACTACTGGCGGATCTAGTGGGACCTGCTGGTCTTTGGCCGTGTGGCCTTTGCCCTGCACACGCAAAAAACACCCCAGGAGTGTCTGATCCAGGTCGCGCACATCAGCCCGTACGATTTCTACTTCGCTCAAACCCGCAAACAGCATCAGGTGCACAATTGCCCGATCGCGCAGGCCAATAGGCGAGCTATCGTGCTCAAGCACCTCCAGAAGCTGCTCAATCTCAACGCGCGTAAGTACCGAACGAGAATGGCTCGAAGGCCGCCGATTCCCCTTAACCGTACGCGCAGGATTTTCACGCAATAGCCCAATATCTACCAAATACTGACAAAATCGCCGCAGTGCCGTGAGATACGTGGAAACAGAAACCTGATGCAACTGCTTCGCCTGCATCAGATACAGCTTGTAGCGCTGCACATCAGCTGAAGTGAACCGGAACTGATCTCGCTGCAAAGCAAACCAGCGCTCAAATTCATGCAACGATCGCCGATACGTCCCCACCGTCTCGGGACTCTTGTTTTTCAGAAACTCGTGCTGAAAGTCCCGAATGCGCCGCTGCAACTCCCCCAGCGTGAGCTGCAGCCCTTCCTCCGACTGCTCAAGTTCCGTCGCTTTAGCCATAGCCCAAACAAATCTACCCTTTTAGCTCAATAATACGGGAGTTTTTGCTGGAGGTCAATAACGGTTTTTGTGCCTGTTCGGCTTGCTTCTATGGCAGCACTGTTGTTTATTGCACAAAAGCATACTCACCCAAACGGTCCACCCATGACACTGCGGACGCGCTGGCTTCTGCCTTTAAGTGCCCTGCTACTTACCGGCTGCGGCCCCAATTTATTTGACCGGTTGCGCAACTTTTGGTCGCTTGGCCTTTGCGGGACCGTGATCGTTGTATTGGACATTTTAGCCTTGTTAGACTTAGCCAAAAGCGACCGCGACTTTTCCGGCAAGGTCCTCTGGGCCTTAATTATCATCTTTTTTCCTGTGCTCGGTTTGATTCTGTATTATTTCTTTGGTCGGAAATCCTAGCTCATCTGCGGCGGTACGCTTGTGGGACTCAATACGGGTGCTTGTCGCCGGCAAAACAATCCTAATGCATTGTTGCGCAGGATCCCTGCGGTGGGGATTCTGCTGGCCCTCTAGCAGGTTAACTTGCCCGGACCTAACCGTTTGTTGGATATAAAATCAGCTGCCTTATGCCACACCAAACGTTACGGCCAAGGCTTAGCCTACTCCTGCTTTTAGTCCTGCTGGCCGGTTGCCGCAGCATAGCACCTGTCAACGCTCCTGCACCGGTACTGCTGATTTCTATCGATGGCTTCCGGGCAGACTATTTGGAACGCTATGCACCACCCGTGCTCACTAGGCTAGCTCGCCAAGGCGTGCGGGCCGAAGCATTGATTCCTGCATTTCCTACGTTGACGTTTCCGAACCATTACACGATGGTCACTGGCCTATACCCCGATCATCATGGCATTGTTGGGAATACGATGTTTGACTCGACCCTGGGGCACTTTAGCCTAAGCAATCGAGAAGCCATTGCCGACGGCCGCTGGTGGGCAGATGGCGAGCCGCTTTGGGTCACGGCTCAACGCCAAGGCTTACGTACCGCCACCTACTTTTGGCCAGGTTCTGAAGCCGAAATCCACGGTATGCGTCCGACCTACTGGATGCCCTACGACAGCCGCATTCCTGGTGAAGAACGCGTGCGGCAAGTGCTTGCATGGCTAGATCTTCCTGATTCGCTTCGCCCGCACTGGATCACGCTCTACTTTAGCGACGTCGACCATGCTGGACATGAGCACGGACCCGACGCCCCAGAGGTAGCTGAAGCCGTTCGCAAGGTAGACGGCTATTTGCAGCAGCTTATCGAAGGCCTACGCGCGCGTAACCTACTTGACCGCGTTAACTTGCTTATCGTTTCCGACCATGGTATGGCAGCCACTTCAGCCGAGCGGGTTATTTTTCTGGACGATTTTGTATCGCTAGAGGAGCTCCACATTGTCACCTGGTCGCCTGTGCTCATGCTTTATCCACGTCCAGGCCGCGAGGATGCGGTCTTGGCTGCCTTACAGGGGGCTCATCCCCATCTGCACGTGTTTCGCAAAGAGGCTTTGCCTGCACACCTGCACTTTGGCACACACCGGCGTATTCCGCCAATTGTCGGTATTGCCGATGAAGGGTGGAGCATTACCACGCGAAATCGTTTTGTTGAAGATCCTTCCCGCTTCAATGGGGGTATGCATGGCTACGACCCCACCTATCCCTCAATGCACGGCCTACTGATTGCACATGGTCCCGCCTTTGCTCAAGGCAAGCGTATTCCTCCCGTTGAAAACATTCACCTCTACGCCCTGATGTGCCATCTGCTGCAGATTACCCCGGCTGTCCATGATGGCCGGCTAAGCGCTATCGCCTCTATGCTGGCCACAGCACCGCAAGCTGTGCTCAGCCCCTAGGTCTTTAATCCAGGCGTCGCAGACGGGCAAACTTGAGTACCAGTTTTTTTTGGCCTACTTCAGGGAAAAACACAATAGCTCGAGCCGCATCTCCTTCGCCTTCAAGCGCCAGCACTTTCCCTTCGCCAAACAGCGCATGGACAACACGCATGCCAGGAGCAATGGCTTCGGTCGCTTCGTCATAGACCACTTGGCGCCGTGTTGGCTGCACGGCACGCCTTAGGTTTTGGCGATAGTAGTGCGGGTCGAGTTCAGCGTACCGCGTAGGCCCTACAGCGTCCTCTGTCCGCTTTCTAAAAGGCAAGCCGGCCTCTGTCACAATCACATCGGTGTCGAGCTCTTCCAGGAAGCGGCTACGCACGCTTGGAAGCTGCTCGCCATACCGATAGCGGCTACGGGCATACGAGAGAAACAGGTGTTGCTGGGCACGTGTCACGCCTACGTAAAAAAGCCGCCGCTCTTCTTCGAGCTCCTTGCGATCCTGCGTAGCCTGCGCCAGCGGAAATAGTCCTTCTTCCAGGCCAGTAATGAACACTACCGGGAATTCTAGACCTTTTGAGGCGTGCAATGTCATAAGCGTAACCCGGTTGTCTTCGGGCAGTTCATCGAGATCGGTCAGCAAGGCTACTTCCTGCAAAAAGCCACTGAGCGTGGCCTGCTCCCCTGCTGCAGCCTGATACTCGGCGATGGCATTGAGCAGCTCTTGCACGTTTTCCCAACGCGCAAGCGCTTCAGGCGTGCCTTCCCGCTGCAATTCTTCTAGCAGACCACTTTCAACCACCAAGTCGCGCACGAGCTCGTCGACGGGCACCGTCTGCATCCGAGCTGCATGGCGGGCAATGAGAAAGTGAAAATCTTGGAGGGCCTTTTGCGTTCGGGCAGGTAGACCCACTTCCTCAACACGCTCCAGAGCCTGCCACAGACTCAGCCCGTGCCGCTGCGCAAAAGCCATCAACTCTTCGATGGTCCGCTGGCCAATCCCGCGGGCCGGATAGTTGATGACCCGTTGCAGACTGGCGGCATCGTGCGGATTGACCAGCAAGCGCAAATAAGCCAACACATCCTTTACTTCCTTGCGCTGGTAAAACGACAAGCCACCTACGACGCGGTAGGGAATCCCGCCACGCCGCAAAGCCTCTTCGAGCGAACGGCTTTGGGCATTGGTGCGGTAAAGAATGGCAAAATCTCGATAAGCGTAGCCGTAGCGTACATGTAAATCGCGAAGGCGCTGTTCAATCTTCTGTGCCTCATCGCGTTCCGAGAGCGCCTCGATGAGTACAATCGGCTCGCCTTCTGGATTTTCGGTCCAGAGTTGCTTCTCCAGCTGGTCCCGATTATGCCGAATGATAGCTTCGGCCAGGCGCAAGATGCGCCGCGTAGAGCGATAATTCTGCTCTAGACGAATCGTGACGGCGTCTGGATAGTCCCGCTGAAACGAGAGGATATTGCCAATGTCTGCCCCCCGAAAAGCATAGATCGACTGGGCATCGTCGCCCACAACGCACAGGTTACGATGCGCTTCGGCAAGCTTGCGCGCCAGCACGTACTGTGCCCGATTCGTGTCCTGATATTCGTCGATGTGCAGGTAGCGCCAGCGTTCCTGGTACTGTTGCAGCAACTCGGGATGCGATTCAAACAGCACAATCGGTTTTAGGAGCAGATCATCGAAGTCCAAGGCATTCGCTTTTTGCAGTGCCTCCTGATAGGGACCATACAAGCGCGCAGCCTTTTCTTGCAGGGGCGAGGCAGCCAAACGAGCATACTCCTCCGGACCGATCATCTGGTTTTTGGCACTGGAAATAAGGTGCCGAATCGCGCGTGGGCTGTACTGGCGCGGATCTATCTGGTAGCGCTCCATCAATGCCCGCAAAAGCCGCTCCGAGTCGTCGGTGTCGTAAATGGTAAAATCGGGGGAGTAGCCGATTTGCTGCCCTTCCTTGCGCAAAATGCGGGCAAAAATCGCGTGAAAGGTCCCCATCCAAATATACCGAGCGGCTGCCGCACCCACCAAACGTTCGACGCGCTCCATCATTTCCCGGGCCGCCTTGTTTGTAAAAGTAAGCGCTAAAATCTGATGCGGCTGCGCTTTACCCGTAGCAATGAGGTAAGCAATGCGGTGCGTCAACGTGCGCGTCTTACCTGATCCAGGACCAGCGATGATCAACACCGGCCCCTCGGTCAGCTGCACCGCCTGGCGCTGCACAGGGTTCAACCCTTCCAGAATGCGTGCAGCGGCCTCAGGCAATGCATCCACTAAACGACCTTCTGCATCGTCCTTTCGCAGCAAAAAGGTGCGCATACGCCTGGATAATGCCTTAGGGAATGGATTAAAGAAACGATTTTTCAAACCCGAATGCCAACCGCTTTTTCGTGAATGCCGTTACCCCCTTTAGATAACCCTTCACGAAACCTCACCGCAGTATCGATCATTTATTTGTTTAAACAACAAAATGGCATTCCTACTAACCCATCGTTGTTACGTATGGAAAGAACGCGTGTGCTGGTGCTGTACTACAGCATGTACGGGCACGTTGAAGCCTTAGCGCAAGAAGTGGCAGCTGGCGCAGCCGAACTGGAAGGCGTCGACGTGGTGATCAAGCGCGTACCTGAGCTGATTCCAGAGGAGCGGGCACGCCAAATTGGCGTAAAGCTGGACCAAGCCGCACCGGTAGCTTCGGTAGAGGAGCTAGAACACTATGATGCGATCCTTGTGGGCACGCCTACCCGCTTTGGCAACATGGCAGCGCAAATGCGCAATTTTTGGGATCAAACAGGTCCCCTTTGGGCGCGTGGGGCGCTCATTGGCAAGGTAGGCAGTGTGTTTACCGCATCGGCTACGCAGCATGGTGGCCAAGAAAGTACGATTCTTTCGGTGCACACCACCCTTTTGCACCATGGCATGATTGTGGTCGGCGTGCCGTTTAGCTGTGCTGAACTAACGCAGATCGACGAGCTGGCCGGCGGTTCGCCTTACGGGGCTGGTACCATTACGGGGGGAGATGGCCGTCGGATGCCTTCAGCACTTGAGCGACGCATTGCCCGCTTTCAAGGACGTTACGTAGCCGAAATTGCACGCCAGCTTAAAATAGGCCGTCTTGAAGCCCAAACGGCTTAATCGTAGCAACTGCTACCCGGCCGGCTTCAATGCCGGCCGGGTTTTTTTATGTCCTTTTTGTAAGGCGCAAGCTGTATATTGGCCCCGTTCTGCAAACCTTCCGCACCAGAGAAGATGCATAGGCGCAATATTCTTTGGATGGTGATCGGTTGGGTCATTTTGGTTCAAGCACAGGCGCAGCCGACTGCTTTTGCTCCTTTGGAGCTACCAGCACCCAGCCTGCAACGCATGGCTTCGGGCGAACCTGGTCCAGCCTACTGGCAGCAGCGCGTTGACTACCACATTGCTGCCACGCTTGATGCTAGCACACACCGCATCCGTGCCACCCAAACCGTCACCTATACCAACCATGCTCCGGTGGCGCTAGAGGCACTTTGGCTGCAGTTAGATCAGAACCTATTTGCTGAAGGCAGCCTTGGGGATGCGCTTATTACACCTGATTCCCGGTGGCGCGGCGCATTCTCTGGCGGCGGCTTTCAAATTACTCGCATTGAAGTGATCCACAACAACCGCCGCTATACCCCTCGCTATCTGATTGACGACACCCGGATGCGACTGGCTTTGGAAGAGCCGCTAGCACCCAATGGGGGGCAGCTCAAGCTGGAGATCGACTTTGGCTTTACGGTTCCAGAATATGGAGCTGACCGTATGGGTCGGCTGCAGGTGGCACGCGGCACAATCTATGAGATCGCTCAGTGGTACCCCCGGCTGTACGTGTTCGACGACGTCCATGGGTGGAACGTAGCGCCTTACCTTGGGCAAGGTGAGTTTTATTTGGAGTATGGCGATTTTGAGCTAGAGCTTACCGTTCCTCGCAATTTTATTGTGGTTGCTACGGGTAAGTTGCTCAATCCAGAAGAAGTGCTCACGCCAACGCAGCGTCAGCGTCTGGAGCAAGCTCGCCAAAGTGCAGATCCGGTTTTTATCATTACCCCCGACGAAGTAGGCCGGCCGGAAACACGTCCTTCTGGATCGGGGTCGCTGACTTGGCGCTTCCGCGCCGAAAATGTGCGTGATGTAGCCTGGGCAGCCTCACCGGCCTTCATTTGGGACGCGGCCTCCTGGCAAGAGGTGCTGGTCATGTCGGTCTACCCACATGAAGGGTTGGGTACGCCAGAACAACCAGGCTGGGAAGCTTCTACGCGCTATGTACGCCACAGCATCGCGCACTACTCAGAGCACTGGTTCCCTTACCCTTACCCCGTAGCCATCAACGTAGCCGGTGTTGTAGGGGGGATGGAATATCCTATGATTGTGTTCTGCTCGGTACGGGCACGTGGAGAGGCCCTTTTTGGCGTCACTGACCACGAAATCGGACACTCCTGGTTTCCCATGATTGTGGGCAGCGATGAACGCCGCTATGCCTGGATGGACGAAGGGTTCAATACATTCATCAACTACTACGCTCATCAAGCATTTTACGGTAGCGCTTCACGGCGGTCACAACTCATGGAAGCCGCCTACATTGCCCGCATGATGCAGGACACGCTGCTGCATCAGCCGATCATGACCTATCCCGATCACATTCGCCCCCAAGCGTTGGGCTTCGTGGCTTATCGCAAGCCCGGCTACGGGCTACGCCTGCTACGAGAATACGTGCTGGGGCCAGAACGCTTTGACGAAGCCTTTCGCACCTACATTCGCCGCTGGGCTTTTAAGCATCCGCAACCCGCCGATTTCTTTCGAACCATTGAAAACGTAGCCGGTGAGGACCTCGACTGGTTTTGGCGTGGCTGGTTTTACACGACCGACTTGCTGGACCAGGCGATCGACAGTGTACAGGTAAGCCCGGAGGAGACAGTGGTGCAGCTCCATAACCGCCAGCACCTGGTCTTCCCCGTGGTGCTTGAAGCCACGTACGCCGATGGCCGCACGATGCGCCATCGCTTTCCAGTAGCCCTCTGGGCTACCGGCGTGCGCCAGCAGGTTCGCCTACCCGGAAGCGTCGTCCGCCTCCAATTGGACCCCGACGGCCTGCTTCCTGATATTGACCGCACCAACAACGTTTGGCCTCGAGCAGCCACTTCTGGTGTTACTACGCCTTGAAGGTTGAATTCCTATGAGCTGGATTGCCCTCCTACGTGGCCTATTAGGTCTGGCCGTTATCTTGGGTTTTGCTTATGCGCTTTCCAACAACCGGCGCCATATTAACTGGCGTACGGTGGCCGGAGGACTACTGCTGCAGATCGTACTAGCGATCTTGATTTTAAAAGGACGGGAAATGGGCGCTTGGTTTGCGCCCTTAGGCTGGCCTAAAGCGTTTTTTGCTTGGGTCAGCTCTTTCTTTGTGTTGATCCTGCGCTTTACGACCGAAGGGGCTCGTTTTGTTTTTGGTAACCTCGCCCTCAGTCCGGGCATGCAAGACAGCCTAGGCTTTTTCTTTGCCTTTCAGGTGCTCCCTACGATCATTTTCTTTAGCTCGCTGATGGCTATTCTCTACCACTTGGGCCTCATGCAGCGCGTGGTGCAGGGAGTAGCTTGGGTGGTCAGCCGTACGCTAAAAACCAGTGGCGCCGAGTCGCTTTCGGTATCGGCCAACATCTTTGTAGGCCAAACTGAGGCCCCCTTAGTGGTGCGGCCCTACTTGGAGCGCATGACACGTTCGGAGTTGATGGCGGTAATGACGGGCGGTATGGCGACGATCGCTGGAGGGGTGATGGCTGCCTACATCCAGCTCTTGGGGGATGCCTATGCCCAGGCCCGCGGCCTAGCCCTAGAAGCGGCCCGGCTGCAGTTTGCAGAGCACTTACTAGGGGCTAGCGTAATGGCTGCTCCAGCCGCGCTGGTGCTGGCCAAAATGCTGATTCCTGAAACCGGTCAGCCGCTAACGGCAGGCAGCGTACGCGTCCCCTTAGAGCGCACCACGCGCAATGTGATCGATGCCGCAGCTTCCGGTGCAGCCGACGGGCTTAAGCTGGCGCTTAACGTTGGAGCCATGCTGATTGCTTTTATTGCGCTCATCGCACTGATCAATCACTTTTTGGGATGGGCGGGCGGACTTTTCGGCCTGGAGCTATCGCTAGAGCGCCTTTTTGGTCTTGTCTTGGCTCCTGTAGCCTGGCTCATTGGTATCCCTTGGGCCGACGCTGCTCAGTTTGGTGCACTTGTTGGGACCAAGTTGGTCGTAAATGAATTTGTTGCCTATCTCAACCTTTCTGAGCTGATTGCCCAAAATGCCCTTTCCCCGAAAGCCATTGTTATGGCTACCTTTGCACTGTGCGGTTTTGCCAACTTTTCGTCCATTGCTATTCAGATCGGCGGCATTGGTCCCTTAGCGCCTTCACGCACTTCAGAGTTGGCTGAGCTAGGGGTGCGGGCTGTACTGGCAGGCACGCTGGCTAACATGATGACAGCAACAATTGCCGGCGTGCTGGTAGGCTAAAACTATTCACCTTGGATTTGATAGTGGATGTTGAAGCGAACCCACGAAGGAACAGTGATCCATGTATTCCCTTGGCGCACGTAGGCCGGCTGCCAACGCATTTGCGTAGTGGCCTCCATGGCCAGTAAGTCAAGCACCGGATGCACGCCTTCCAGTTTCCAGATCGCCTCTGGTTCTCCTTCGGCGTTGAGATACACCTGCATTTCGACCCGGCCGGTTACGCCTTTTTCTACCAGGCTGTCCGGGTAAATGAGCGGCACCTCTTCCCCCAGACGCGTGATGGGCCGAGGCTCCCGGAAGTATCGAAGCAGGCTGCGATAACTTTCTTCGCGCAACCGGTCGATCTCAGCTTCTACATCTTCGGTCAACGTAGCCTGAGCTACCTTTGGAGCAACATAGCGACGGAAGAGTGAATCAATAATTTCGGGCTGCACCCGAAATAGCGGCGTCAGGCTACGACGCACGGCTTCGACGAGGAGCTCACCCCTGGATGCAGCTGTAGCTGAAGCGCCTGTCTCCAGCCCCATGGTTGCCAGCGATTCTAGGGGACGAAAAGCCACCGTCGTATCCACGCCACTACGCCACCAGCGTTCTTCGGTAGCCTGCCAGCCTTCTGGGGGTCCAGAAGGCAACGAAGGGCGCCCGCATCCTACAAAAATCAGAAGTATGGCTGCCCAGCATAAGCGAAACGACATAGGTAAACTTTCAAGTTGGCGGGAAGATACACAATAGCCTGTCCGATGCCAAAATGCGGCCGCTTAAGTCTGGTTCGGCAAGGTTGGTTGCGACGCCAAGCGTACAAAATAGCGGCGCCGGTCCATAGCCACTACCTTTACGCGACTACCCGCTGCAATGTACTCGCCTTCGGTTGCCACTTCGATGCGCTCGCCGTCGATTTCTACAATGCCTACAGGCCGCAAAGGGGTTACGGCAATGCCTTCTCGACCGAGGTAGCGTGCCCGGTTTTCCCCCAAGCGCTCTGTCCCACTTCCTTTGAGGGAGGTGGCCAACACGAATTGCTTCCAGCTTCCACTACGCCAAAGCATCGCAAACAGCACACCCCCGAGCACCAACGTACCTGCCAGCACGGCCAGCCCAGTAAGCCAACCTGAGGCAGTAAAGGCATATCCCAACCCGAACAGTACCAGCACAACCCCCACAATCCCGGCAACATTCATCCCCGGGATCCAGTACACCTCGGCCACAATCAAGGCAAGGCCGACAAGAATGAGCAGGAGAGCCAGCAGCAGTTCCAAGGCTTTCTCGTGACTTTTAGGCCGTTTCGGCAGGTAGTGGACGCACTTCGATACGGCTGCCGTGCACACGGACGACTTCAACCGCTGTACCGGCTGGAACGAACAGGCCTGGCGTAGTTACTTCCAGACGCTGTCCATCAATTTCGGCCACTCCAGTTGGGCGCAGCGGCGTGACCGCCCGTCCCTGGCGACCGACCAGGTGCGCCTCGATCATGCGGGTCGTGTAGCCCTGGCTTCGGGAGAGGCCGGAGGTGAGGATTAGCGACTGGAAGCGCCGCGTGCGCGGCAGATAGCGACCTATCACCGCCAGCAACACACCAAACAGCACCAGGGTAGCGGTTAGCGTAAGCAGGGCCGAAGTCAGCTGACGGACTGAAGGAAACGAAAACCCAATGTTGCCAATCAAAGCCGCCAGCAATCCCCCCAGCATACAGAGGATACCCGCAATGCCGGCTATGCCAAATCCAGGAAGTACAAGCAATTCTACCAGTAAAAGCCCAACGCCTACCAAAAACAGCAGCACTTCCCAGAATTCAACCAGGCCCATAAGATAGTTGGGCGCAAAAAACAGCAGAGCACCCAGCCCACCTACCAGGCCAGCTAAGCCCACGCCCGGGGTTTGCAGCTCAATGTACAGCCCAACCAGCATCATCAGCAGGAAAATCGTTTGTAAAACTGGGGAAGCGAGCAGGCGCAGCCCACGTTCCAGCGGTGTTTGCGCGTAGGTCACTATGGGATGAGGGCTGTAGCCGAGCGCCTGGAACACCTCTTCAAGCGTAGCAGCCAACGCATCGGCTACGCCCCAGCGAAGCGCCTCGGTAGCCGAAAGCGTGAGCACTTTACCAGCAGGGACCAACCCTTCGATGGCTACGTCTGGATCGACCATCGCTTCAGCAATACGTGGATCACGGCCATTTGCTTCAGCCGTAGCCCGCATCAGTCCCCGCATGTAGCTTTGATACTTGTCCGGTGCGGGCTCGCCCGTGGTGCCCTCCACCACCGTAGCCGCCCCTATTGATGCTCCTGGCGCCATCACAATGCGGTCGCAGGCATACGCAATCAGTGCACCTGCCGAAGCTGCGTTTTTATCGATCCAGGCTACTGTAGGAATAGGCGTGTCTAGGATGCGCTGGCGAATGCGATCGGCAGCCTCCAGCAATCCCCCGAACGTGTCGATGTGAAAAACGATCAAAGCCGCATCAGCACCTTCTGCCTCGGTCAGGGCTCGATCCACATACTGCACCAAGACATTGTCGATCATCCCTTCGATAGCCACGACATAGACTGGACCTTCCTCAGCCCGAGCTGCCTGGTGCATCAGGGCCCAAAGCATCAGGGCTGCTCCCCAGCGCAAAGGAAGCCAACAATGCAAAAAGCGCAACATAACCGGTCGCAAAGCGGGGTTGCTCTGGCGGAGCCTACGCAAAATTTGGCGTAAAGGTTCAAGTAGCTGCATCAACATAGCCGCAGGCAAGCTGGTAGATGTGCTTGCGGTATAGCTTTGCCTCATTGAAGTGCTGTTGTACCAAGCGCTTAAATGCGGCATGCGTCCAGAACTGAACGTGGCCGGGATCTTCGCTCACGCGCAGCCACTGTCCTAGGCGATTCAACCAGCGAAAGTAAGGTTCCAGCGGTACCGTTAGCACCACGTAGCGTCGGGCTACCCGCTTCAGCTCTGCAATGGCACTTTCTGGATCCTCTAGATGCTCCAGCACCTCGCTGCATACCACTGTATCAAAAGCCCGATCGGGAAAAGGAAGGCTATAAATATCCCCTCGGCGAAACGTAGCATACTGGCCAAAATGCGCTTGAGCATACGCCAGCGCCGATACTGAAGCGTCGATGCCTGTAATCTCGACTTCCGGCAAGCGCTGCTTTAGGAATGCGGCCACAAAACCTTCTCCACAGCCTACATCCAGTAGCGTTTTCGGCTGCGTCTGAGCAACTAGGGTGGCTAGCTGCTCTAGAAATTGCGCGATATGCCAGCGATACAGCCGATTGTTTACCGTATACCGTCGTAGGTTTCCAGAAAGCGCGCCCTGTGGCATAGAACGATCAGGGTTCAATAAGTACCGGGGTGCCAACGACCACCAGCGGCCAAAGTGCGTCTATGTCCTCATTGCGCAGCGCGACGCAGCCCTGGGTCCAGTTCACTTGCTGGCCGGTGCCTTGTCCGTGAATTTCAATCCACCCACCCAACGCGGTATTCATAGGTGGCATTCGAAAAGCCGCTTCGGCTTCTACAATAGCTCGGTACTCGGCTGGACTGATTCGCCCTTCCTGTAATCCGCGTAGGGCATGATCAGCGGTTGGGTAATTCAGCACCAGGGCTTTATAGTAACGGCTGCGGGCATTCTTTGCGGCTACGTAGAAAACCCCTTCCGGCGTGCGCCAGTCGTCGGGATTAGTTAGACTGCCGCGTTGCACTTTATCAGCATACGGATTGGGACCGAGGTCAACTGGAAAGCTGCGCACCAACGTCGTGCCCCGATATAGATACAGCCGTTGCTGACGCTTCGAAACCCGAAGCCAAACGTTCGACAACGCATGCGCCTCTACATACCCTTCGGCGCCGTCTTGCGTACGCACCCGCCACCAGTAACCCTGGCGTGTGAGCAGACGGACCGGCTCGCGCCGCGATAGGGCCAAGTAAGCCCCATTGGCTGGGGCCTGATACAGCAGCGCTTGCTCGACAGCCACGTAATAAAGCCCTGTGCTGCTATCGGGAGACAAAGCCACCAGCAGACCTAGCCATATCCCTAGGGTAAACATGGCCTCTTGGCGTTTACGAACAACGTAAAGAAACAGTAAAATGGGTTGCAATGCAACGGTTAAGGTGCTGCAACCTGACGACATGCCCTGTTATGGGCAGCACACCAATGGTAAGCTGCCACTACACCGCCAATATCTGGCTCAGCCATTACCCGATCCACCTGTTGGCGTACTACCTCGGCCGCGTTAGCAGGGGCAAACGCGTAACCCACTAGCTCCAGGGCTCCCAAATCGCCATTGGAATCACCAATATAGGCTGTTTCGGCTGCCGACACCCCTAAAACCTCCAAAAGCCAAGCCAACCCTTCACGTTTGGTCAGACCTTTGGGTACAATATCGATTGAAATATGCGTATGGAACACATGGAATGCCGGATGATGGGTTGCCACATAAGCTTCGACGACGGGCAACAGACGCTGGATTTCTTCACGATTGGGACCTACGACGCCGGCCTGCGTGCGCTTGCCAAAATCAAGCATGAGTGCGGTGCCTGGCAGGCATTCTGCAGTTAGCCAGTGCCGCAGCGCCTCCACCTCTCGGGCTAAATCTTCAGTAAAAGCGGGATGCCAGTAGACAGCAGCGGCTATCGGGTCAAACAGACCTGCACCGCTTTCAAACAACACCGGCACCTGCAACCCTAACGCCTGCGTAATGGCTTCAACGTACGGATAAGGACGTCCGGAACAGATTGAAAGCGCAGGCCAGCAAGGGTGATCCCCCGGCCGACCGGCCTGACGCGCATGAAACGCTAGCTCCTGAAACCGATCCAACGCAAACGGTCGATACGGCTCAGCCAAACAACCATCAATGTCAGTGACAAATAGCCGAATCATTGCCTTACTCTTCAGTGATATGCATAAGAATCCCAACGGGATGAACTTCGGGTCGCGAGGCTTCCGCCAGCAACGCCTGCTGCTCCTGGGCATAGGCGTACTGCACTTGGCCTTCTTGCCGGATGGCGAGTAGGAACGGAACGTCGGCAAGCGTGCCGGCATCACCAGTAATCCACCAGCGTAGCCGGCGCGTCTCCGCTTCCCAGCGTACGTGCAGCGTTGGCAGGCGATCGCTGTAGACCCAGTAAGCAAACACCGCTCCAAGATCTTGGTGACTGAGCTCTTCTAAAACTGCCCGAAAGCCTTCCGTAGAGAGTGGCTTTCCGGCAAACCGTTGATAGATCGTCTGCCAGGCCTGACGAAAGGCGGCATCACCCAGCTTTAGCCGCAGCAGGTGCAGCACGCAAGCTCCTTTGCGGTAAGGCACCCAGGTTAGGTGTGCTTCTGGATCCACAACACGGCTGGGAACCAGCGCGCCATGAAGCCGGAATGCCTCGGGCGTTAGGCGGGCCATTTCAACCCATTGCTGACGGGCAACCTCGACGCCTACGGTTGCTTCGTAAAACAGCGTAGTCAGGTACGTTGCTGTGCCTTCTGAAAGCCACAGGTCTCGCCAGTTTGCTATGGTAACGTGATTACCGAACCACTGGTGCACGAGCTCGTGCACCTGCACGCCCTCGATATCCCCCAGCTCAAACAAGTCGGCACGCAGAAACGGTGCCGAGGCATTTTCCATACCAGCATAGTCAATAGGCACCTGCACTACGGCATAACTGCGATAGGGGTAAGGTCCAAGCCATTGGCTAAACCAGCGTAAAGCTTCGGGCGTACGCCAGAGTCGATAGACGCGGTCTCGATCCGAAGACAGCAAAACATACGATACCTTAAGTGTATCGCCTAACGTGGTGTCGGTTTGCACAAAATCACCTACCGCAAAGGCAAAGCTATAGGTAGGCGCCGAAGCGTCCAACCACCACTGATAGCGCACGTGGCCGCTTAGCGTGTCTCGACGCACAAGCCGTCCACTACCAATGGCCTTGTAGCCAACAGGCACCGTCAGCGTCAGATCCAGCGTTGCCGGATCTGAAGGGTGATGGACAGCGGGCAACCAGCCGCACCCGCGGTAAGGCCAGGAATCGGTAAACACCACCGTTTGGCCGGCGTGTTGACCAGCGTAGAGCCCTACTTCAGGAATGCCATGGTACCAAAGGGTAAGCTGGCTTCGCGTACTGCCCGAAAGCGGCATCACCAGACGTTCGCCCCGGCGCACCGGCTGCACAGGGCGATCACCAACGCGCGCCGAATCGATGGTTAACGCAGCCGTAAAACAAAGCGGCAGTTCGGCAACGTTTCGCTGGTGGCGCACCTCCAGCATCACCTGGGCCTCAAGACGGCGCGTTTCGGGCTCAAGTGTAAGGCTCACCGCATAATGCTGCACATTAACGCCTGGTGGCGGCCTGTAGAAATCCTGGGGGGGCGTGCTGCAGGCAACCAACCCCAGTAATCCTACGCCTTGCCAGATGGCAATCCAGCGCCTCATGAAGTTTGGGTCTCACCTTGCGGTTCTAACGCCTGCTGCAAGGCCTCAATCAGTTCGTCGGAGATGCCCATGCTGCTAAACCCCCCATCATGGTATAAGGTCTGCATGGTCACCATACGGGTTAGGTCGCTTAGCAGCGTAACGGTATAATCGGCGCAGCTCTGTGCATCCGCATTGCCTAGGGGCGATACGCGCTGCGCGAATTCATACATTGCATCAAAACCCGTAATGCCTGAACCAGCTGTGGTGCGCGTTGGACTCTGTGAAATCGCATTAATCCGAATGCGCCGCTTGCCCAAACGATAGCCCCAGGAACGCACAATGCTCTCCAGCAGCGCCTTCGCATCGCCCATTTCAGAGTACTGCGAAAACGTGCGCTGCGCGCCAATATAGCTGAGCGTGACAATCGAGGCACCATCGGCCAGCGCCTCTTCGGCTAAAGCGCAGTGGATAATCCGGTGCAGACTTACGGCCGAAATGTCGAGCGTCTTAAAATACCACTCGTAATTCAGGTCTTCGTAGGGACGGTTTTTGCGAATGTTGAGTCCCATACCAATCGAGTGGACGATAAAATCCAGCGGACCCAGCGTCTGTTTTGCCTGCCGGAAAAGAGCAAGCAGCTCTTCGTTGTTGGTGGCATCGGCCCAGATGATCGAACTGCCGGTTTTTGCTGCGAGTGTCTCTAAAGTGCCCAGCCGTTTGGCGACCGGAGCGTTCGAGAGCACGAACCGTCCACCTTCGCGATGCACAGCCTCGGCAATCGCCCAGGCAATGCTTTGTTCATTCAGGGCGCCAAAAATAACTCCTTTTTTGCCTTCAAGCAGGCCATAGCTCTTGTGTGCCATAGGACAAGAATTTCAGGTTGGAGAATCGGTTCAAGGCAAAACTACAACACTGGAGGCCTTAAGCGTACACGTGGTGGAGCGGTGCGACCAGCTTGCAGAGGGCTTCGTGCAGATGGCCGTTGGTGGCCAGCAGCTGCCGGGCATCGACAGGATTGGGTCGACCGTGAAAGTCGGTAACTTTTCCGCCACCTTCCTCAACCAGCAAGATGCCGGCAGCCACGTCCCAGGGGCTCAAGCCTGTTTCAAAAAAGCCGTCGAAACGCCCACAGGCTACCCAAGCCAGATCGACCGAAGCCGCTCCAGGCCGCCGCACCCCACGCGTTGCCTTAATGACGCGTCCCAGCGCTTCCAAATACTCCCGCAGATGCACCACTTCGCGATAAGGGAAGCCCGTTGTAATCAGCGCCTCTCGTAGCGTACGGGTGGAGCTTACTTGGGCGCGCACACCATTGACGTAGAGCCCACCGCCACGCACTGCGGTAAACAGCTCATCGTGGGGAACGTCGTAGACCACCCCAACTACGGTCTGCCCTTCATGTTGCAGCGCAAGACTAATAGCATAAGGCGGCACGCCATGCGTAAAGTTTGTAGTACCGTCGATAGGATCGATGATCCAGCGAAACGGCGTAGGGCCAACTGCGCCTTGCAAACCAGCTATGTCCTCCTCGGCCAGGATGGCGTGATTGGGGAAGCGCGCCTGCAAGGCTTCCACCAGAAACCGCTGCACTTCTTCGTCAGCACGCGTGACCAGCTCGTTATAACCTTTCTCGCGAACAGCTACCCGGCCTGCATAAAAACGCACCAGACGCCCGGCCTGCAACGCGAGCTCAGCCGCTACATCCCGCGCTTGTTCGTACAATGTAGACATATAGACCTCTGGAGCTTAAGCGCGCTTTAGGGGTTCTTGGAGCGCCTCGCCTTCTAAACCGGTTAGCGCAATGCGTTCCCTGATTTGGGCGATCTTTTTAAGCCTCGGCGCCTGCCAATCGCCTGCGCCACCCTCGAGACCGACCACACCGCTTTCCATTCCACTAGACACCACTGCGGTGGTGCAGGCGTTCAGGCGACTCTCCCGAGATACCGCAGCGGTCACACGCCACACCTACCTCTTAAGCACTACGAAACAGATCCTAGGCTGGGAGGTGCAGCAATTTCTTTTTGAACCCCGCATGCCACCCCGTTTGCTTCGGGCTCAACGAGGCGGGACCTTTCCGAAGCTGCCGTTTTTAAAAGCACCCGCTTCGCCCCTACGAACATCCCAAGCTCTACTACATAGCCTCTGGCCTCAACCCTTGCCGTTTGTGCAACCCCGGTATCGGAGTTTGTACCATTACTATTGGCTAAACGATACGCTTGTCGCCGGCCATCGCTTGCGTAGGTTAGAAATCACACCGGTCGATACGCAACGTGCCCAAGCGCTATGGCAGGGTGTACTTTACCTAACGGTTGACCATCAGGTGGTGGGGGCCGAACTATCGCGTACCTTGCGCACGCTCTTTGGCCAAGAATACCAGTACATAGGCCTGCAATTGCTTCCTGACCGCCAGGGCTTCTGGCGCCTAGCCTCCGAGCAACTGGCATTGGAAATCCATCCACCCGGCCTTTCGCCTTACCGTTTATGCTTACATGCTACTTATACTTATCCGCCCTTTGACCTAAACCCAACGGTCTTAGCGCACAAACAATAGGTTGCCGTTTGCCCTTTTGAGCAGCGGCCTTGGTAATATGCAAGAAATTTGGCTAACGCTTGACTTAGGCAACAGCGCGCTAAAAGGCGGCCTCTTTGCTGGAGAGCGCCTGCTCCATGCATTTAACGTACCGATCAAGGGAGTTGCGTTAGACGTGGCACTCGAGGCCGCGCTGGAAGGCTACCGGCCCAGTCGGGCAGCCATGGCTTCGGTTGTACCAGCGCTAAGCGGCCGCGTGCAGGAAGCAGTGGCGCGCATAACTGGCCGATGCCCTGCGCTTATTGGTCCGGATTGGCAGCTGCCTGTGCGGCTAAGCTACCAAACGCCCCATACTTTGGGTGCCGATCGTCTAGCCGCTGCAGCAGCAGCTTGGGTGCACTATGGCCAGGCAGGACATCGTCCGGTTGTGGTGCTTTTGGCCGGCACTGCACTTACCCTTGAGGTGATTGACGCAACCGGATGCTTCCAGGGCGGTCTCATTGCTCCAGGTCCGGAGCTGCTTCGGCGTGCGCTGGCTACCGGTACCGCACAGCTCCCCGAAGTGCCGCTTGACTGGCCTTTTTCTCCAATCGGGCGTTCTACGCAGGAAGCCCTCCAAGCCGGCATTTTATACGGCTTTGTTGAAAGCGCATGCGGCCTACTTCGACGTGTAACGACCGCACTTGCTGCGGAACCTGTGGTGGTGTTGAGCGGTGGTTGGGCTACGCTACTAGAGCCGCACCTAGGGACCAAAGTACACCTAGAGCCCTATCTGGTGCTGGAAGGCGTACGCTTGCTGCTTGCACTGAACCCAGAGCGAGGCCGCTAGAGCGCATAAGTTTCTAAAAGCGCTGCAATTCTTGCCAGCACCATGTCGATGGCTACCTGGTTATAGCCACCCCCAGGAATAATCACGTCGGCTAAGCGTCGAGAAGGCTCGACAAACTCCAAATGCATAGGACGGACCGTACGCTCGTACTGCTCCAGAATCGATTCGATTGTGCGCCCCCGCTCTTCCATATCCCGCCGGATGCGGCGAATAAGCCGTACGTCGTCGGGAGCATCCACGTAAAGCTTAATGTCCATACGCTCGCGTAGCAAGGGCTCAGCCAGCACGAGAATACCTTCCAAGATGATTACCGGACGGGGTTCAATGCGAACTGTATAAGGGGCTCGGGTGTGTGTGGTAAAGTTGTAGACTGGTTTTTCGATAGGTCTTCCAGCCAGCAGCTCGTCTAAGTGTGCCCGAAGCAGTTCGGTTTCGAGTGCGTCCGGGTGATCGAAGTTAACCCGCACGCGCTCTTCAAAGGGTAAATGACTTAGGTCTTTATAGTAAGCATCGTGCTCCAAAACGGCGATGTAAGCAGGCCCAAAGGCTTCGACGATTTTGCGCAGTACAGTTGTTTTTCCCGAGCCGGATCCCCCTGCAATGCCAATGACCACCGGTCGCCCCATGGCCCGTCAGCTGCGTTTGACCATAACCAGTACCACGCGCCGCATGACCGCATCGAACTGGCTAGAAGCCGCGTCGAGCACGTATCCTTCAGGATCGCGCCAAGCGCGAAGCCCTTCCGGGTCAGCCAAACCTTCACGTACAATAAAATTAACTAAACGCCCACGTAACGGTTTTACGCCATGGGTTACCGGCCGGCGTACGCCCTTCTGTTCCCGAAAGAACCGCACCTCAACCATTTGGTGATAGGTGTGGGCATCTTCCCAGGCTTCTTGATGAACCGTAGAAAGCAAGTTCCACACCACGCGGTCCTTAAGCAGCTCATTGAGCAGAGGACTGATATGCGGTCGCCAGTAACGCGAGACTTTACCGATGCCCGGCACCACGGCGTCCATGCGCAAGCGATAGTTGGGAATGAGATCATCTGGCCGGAGCAGTCCAAAAAGACCCGAAAAAATGATTGTATTTTCCAGAAAACGGCGCTGCGCTCCGGTAGGAAGACTGGCAAAATCCAAAGCTTGGTACATCACGCCAGGACTGTACCGGTCTAAGGCAGCCATAAGCGGGGCTTTGTAGAGCGCCAACGTGATGCGCACCGCTTCGTCCAACATAGGGCCTTTGAGGCCGAAAAGTTTTTCCAAGTCACATCCTTTATGAATTGCCTGCTGTAAGGCATCGATGAGCCGCCGCCGCTCAAGGTTGAGCTCGCTAAAGTAGTTAAACGTGTTCGGCGCGCGATAGTCGAACACGTTAGGAGCCAACGGGTTACCCCCTGCCTTTTTACCTTCGGCAGGAGGTAGAAGAATGGCAAATTCAGGCATGGAGCGTGCTGCTTAGCGCTTTAGGCGCTCGACGAAGATGCCCGCTTGCGGCGCAAGTCGCCCAAAAGCGCGTCAATATCCTGCCGGATGGTTTCCGCTTGCGCTCGGGCATTGGCCACCAGCGCATCTCCCGTCCGCTGTGCTTCGCTGGGCTCAGGTGGATGCAGCAAGGATTCTACCATTCCTTGCAAACGCTCGCTCAGCTGGGTCATACGGTAAGACAGCCGGCGGCGCAACTGTCCTCCTGTTTCCGGTGCCACCAGCAATCCTACAACAAACCCAACCACGCTGCCTGCTACCATACCCGCCAATCCGGCTACCAGGAGTTGCCCACGTGTATAGGTTTTCATGTTGATTTCTTGGTTAGCCAACACCCAAGTATACGCAAAAAGCCATGCCAATTAGCGGTTTTTCTTTTTGTGCCGGTTTTTGCGAAGCCGCTTTTTCCGCTTGTGCGTAGCAATTTTTTTCCGTTTCCGTTTCCGTCCGCAAGGCATACGTTTTTTGATCCAAGGTTTAGGGAATCTACACTACAGACAGGGAAACGTAAACGCTAGGCTCTACAAGCGGGTTTCGAAAGATTGCTTAGATTGGCATCTACCATGCCCCTTATCGTATCTTTTTCGCGTACGATTGAGGCAACGTGGGGAAGCCTTCATGACGTTGGTTGTCACAGAGCGTCGACAAGCCTCTTTTGTGTATTTAGAAGCCGGTCTGGCGCAACGCAAACCTTCCCTGGTCTTGTTGCACGGCATGCTCGGAGAGCCGTCAAACTGGGATCATACGCTCCTAGCCCTAGCCCAAGCCGGCTACCACGCACTGGCGCCACTACTTCCGATGTATGATATGCCGCTCAAAGCGGCTAATGTACCCAGCCTCGTAGCCTTTATGCATCGCTTTGTAAGTGCGCTTCACCTATCGCCCGTAATTTTTGTAGGCAACTCGTTGGGGGGTCAACTGGCCCTGCTGTACACCCTAACTTATCCCGACCAGGTTGTCGCCTTAGTGCTTACAGGCTCAAGCGGTATCGAGGAAGTTGAACTAGGCACCAGTACCTTTCGCCGCTACGACCGCGCCTATATTCGTGAACGCGCAGCGCTGACGTTCTACGATCCTGGACTGGTTACCGATGCCCTGATTGATCGCATTTTAGCGATTATCCATGACCGGCAAAAAGCACTACGGCTGATTCGCCTGGCCCGCTCGGCTCAGTCCGAAACGGTCGCCGATCGGCTCGACCAGTTGAAGCAGCCAGTGCTGTTGGTTTGGGGAAAAAACGACCGCATCACACCACCTGAGGTGGCACAACGCTTTGCCCAAATGCTCCCCCAGGCTACGCTGCATTTTATCGATCGCTGCGGTCATGCGCCGATGATGGAGCAGCCCGAGGCATTTAATGCGGTTTTGCTTGCCTTTCTACAGCGCCTGGCCACCGTCTCATTCAACGGACGCTCGCGGTCTGCAGAAACAGACACCACATCCCCCAATCTCCTGTTTTTCCGAACCGCTTCCACTACCTAACCGAACTGGCACGCTGCTTGCTTTTGTTTTATGAAGGATATGGCTGCACGCTCTGCCTCCTGGGTGCTGCATGCCAACCGCGGTGAGCCTCCGCCGACCGGGCAGGTACGAACGGGTGAGCGTACCTGCCCGGTTTTTTGGATCTTCTGTTTTTCATTCCCGTAGGCCTGCTAAAGACCATCGAGAACCTATGCGCTACGGGAGTTGGTTTTGGGGGCTTGCTTGGTTCGTTGCGGGATGCAGTCCACGCTTGGTGCCGCTTTACTACGACTACCGCGCAGCCGACACGACCTGGCAGCCCCTGTTGCACGTCGCTGAGGCACTTCAGGCTTCTGGATGGGAGCTGATCGCAGCGGACACTAGTTTTTTGCAAACCCAACCCCGAACGCTACGACACTGGGGGCTGTATCGGGTGGTTGTCCGCCTAGAGGCCGTACCGATTGACCGCACCTACGTGCGCCTGTTCATCCACCCTTATCGCCTGTACCTCGGTGGACGGCGGAGTAAAATCCCCTACCTTCCCGCAGGCCTAGAAGCTAACTTACTCCCTCAGTTGCACGCAGCCTTGGGTGCACAGGGATTTTCACCTGCAGGCACGGCTTTGCAACGCGTGCCTCAAGAACGTTAGGTGAAACTTTTTGCAACTCCGGCTGTACATAAAAGCGCGTTTTTTGAGGGGATGAAACGGTCTCGACGGGTGGTAGACGCACGGCAGGTTGCGTGCCGAGCTGCCTGGCATGCTCGCTAATCTCGCCAGGAAAAGGTAAGTGCGAACGACTACTCGTACGCGATGGCGGCCTAATTAAGCCCGCCATCTGTCTCCCACGCTGCGCGTCCGTCCGTGCGTGGTGAGGCATCGACGAAGACGGACTGGCTGCGGCCAGTGCCGGCTGAACTGGCGCAGTGAGATCACAATCGGCCTGGGTTCATGCCTGGCCTCGCCGGCCGGCATACGGCATGAACGACACCCAATAGGCCGGCTACGCACGTAGACGCCTGACTGGGCGGCCATCCGGACGCGGGTTCGACTCCCGCCATCTCCACTACGAAAAAGTTATGGCCTCTTACCCGGGAGGCCATAACTTTTTTACAGAAAAGTCTTCTCAAGCCAACTTCGAATTTGGTCGCGCACGCGGCGAAAAGCCTCCAAACGCACTTCTTCGTCTCCCCCGACGGCTGAAGGGTCAGGGAAGCTCTGGTGCAAGTTTTTTCGGCGTGCCGGCACATACGGGCAATGCTCCCGAGCATGATCGCACACGGTTACTACATAATCCATCGGGATCGTGCGATACGTCTCGACAGACTTTGAACAATGCGTGCTTAGATCAATGCCGAGTTCCTGCATCACCCGTACAGCCAGCGGATGCACACCTCGAGGATCGGTCCCAGCACTGTAGACCTCGTAGCGATCGCCTGCCAAGGCCCGAAGTAGCCCTTCGGCCATTTGCGACCGGGCAGCGTTGTGCGTGCACACAAACAAAACACGCAGCTTTTCCATCCTGCAGCAGGTAAGCACTCAGGTTAAGACTAAACCCTCATCAGCGCGATTAAGGTTCACAGATAACGGAAAGATAACGCTGCAGCTGCGCGGTGGCATTTTTTCATACCTAGCTCGGAACAAAGTCTGCAGTGTTGTATCTTTGCTCCACGCTGGACCTAACCTTCTTTCCAACAATGACGCCCAATCAACAATCTCAGGCCGTAACCATGACGTTGGAGCAGCTTTGCCAGGAGTTGTCGCAGCAGATTGCGCCTGCCCTGCTAAAGCGTTTTCGCCAAATGGGCTGGAACTCAGCCACGTTGCAAGATGCTGAGGCCTTCATCACCAAGATTGTCACCGAAGCCTGGCGCACACCCAAAGAGCAGTACGATCGCACCATTGCAGCCTGCATCAACCAAGCGCTGGAGCCTGTGCTTAAGCTCCATAAGCGATCGCGCACGCACATTACGCTAGAGATTCTTCCTGCTGCTTAAACCATCAAGCTGCCATGCATCCCCATCGCCTGATTTTTAGTGCACTTGCAGCATTGTTTTTGCTACCTGTGGCCCAAGCCCAAGATACGGTTGAAGTGGTGCCCCCACCCCGTTCTGGCAGCCTAGAGCGCAGTCCGTTAGCCCTGGCCGCTACGTGGATCGACGACACATATGTCAAGATCGTCTACGGTTCGCCACGTAAGCGCGGGCGGGAAATTTTTGGTGCGTTGGTGCCCTACGGCGAGGTCTGGCGCACCGGTGCCAACGAAGCCACTGAAATCACGACCACAGGCGACCTCAACTTTGGCGAGCATCGGCTGCCGGCCGGAACCTACAGCCTTTTTACGATCCCTTACCCGGATCGCTGGACCATCATTGTCAATCGGGCCCTGGGCCAATGGGGGGCTTACGAATACAACGCCGACCTGGACCTCTTCCGCTTTGATGTACCCGTCCGCCAAACCGACAAGCTTTACGAAGGCTTTACCATTACCTTCGAGCAAGAAGGCGACAGCACGTTCCTCTACCTGCGATGGGATCGCACCGAGGTACGCATTCCCATAGCGACTGCCCGTTAGGTCTTTACCACACCGTAACTTTTATCCCAAAAGGAACATGCTGCTTGCCAGTACACCTATTTTTACAAAGCTATCTATTTCCAGAAACCATCCAGAATATCCATGACCACGATCAAGTTTGGCACCGACGGATGGCGGGCCGTTATCGCGGATGACTTTACGTTTGCAAACCTGGGCCGTGTGGCTCAAGCAACGGTCCGTTGGCTCAAAAAGCGTTACGGCGAAACGCCTCGCGTGGTGCTTGGGCACGACACGCGCTTTATGGGGCGGGAATTTGCCGAACATGTCGCACGCATCTTTGGGGCTCAGGGGATTAGCGTCCGCTTTGCAGATACCTTCACCACAACACCGGCCATCAGTTGGGCCACGAGGCATTTTGGGTGCAACGCGGGTATTGTCATCACGGCCAGCCACAATCCCCCTAAGTACAACGGATTTAAGATTAAGGCCGACTTTGGTGGACCAGCACCGCCAGAGCTCATCGCTGAAGTGGAGCAGGAGCTGCCCTCAGCCGAACCTCCAGCAACGCTGCCCACGTTCGAGGATCTGGTGAGCGACGGGCGCATCGAACTCCTTGACCTGAACACCGCCTACCTGAACTTGCTTCGGGAGAAGCTGGATATCGAAGGCATTGCCCGGAATCTCAAAATTGCCCATGACGCCATGTTTGGTGCCGCCCAGGGGCTGGTCAGCCGTTTGCTGGGCCACAACCGGGTGGTGGAATTGCACTGTGACTTCAACCCAGGCTTCCATGGCCAACCGCCTGAGCCGATCGAACGCAATCTAGAGGAACTCGCCGAAGTGGTCGTCCGCCAAGGGTGCGACTTGGGTCTGGCTAATGACGGCGATGCCGACCGCATTGGTCTGTTTGACGAAAACGGCCGCTTTGTTACCTCTCACGAAATCCTCGCCCTGCTGGTCAAGTACCTGCACAAAGAACAGGGGCTAAAGGGAGATGTGATCAAGACGTTTTCTACCACCCACTTGCTCGATAAAATGGGTCAGGCCTACGGGCTGCGCGTCGAGACCACTCCTATTGGCTTTAAGCACATTGCCAAAGAAATGGTGCGGCGCGACGTGCTCGTAGGCGGCGAAGAGTCGGGGGGTATTGCCGTTAAAGGCCACATCCCCGAGCGCGACGGCATCTACATTGGCCTGCTGATTGCCGAACTGCTGGTGCGTCGCGGCAAAAAGCTTTCAGAGCTTGTGCAGGAGCTCTACGAGGAGTTTGGGCCGCATTTTACCTATCGCATCGACCTGCATACCACCGAAGCGAAAAAGCAAGCAGCGCTGCAGCGACTTCGGGAAAGTGGCGGTCTGCAAGAAGTGGCTGGCGACGCTGTACGCGAGGTGCAAACGCTCGATGGCTTCAAGCACCTCACCGACCGCGGCTGGGTGCTGGTGCGGCCTTCGGGCACAGAGCCTCTACTGCGCGTCTACTCCGAAGCACCTTCGCCGGAACTCGCCGAGGCGTACGTGCACAGCGTTGTCGAGCAACTGGGTTTTGCTGAAGTAGCGGCACCCTAAAGCAGCTCTACAAGCGCACGCAAGCCCTCTCTACACCGCGTAGAGAGGGCTTTGTTATTGTGGCTTTAGACGTCGCAGGTTCAACACAAAACTTAGCTCCACGCCCCCACCTACTACGTCAACTCCTCCAATCAGCAGTAAGGGATCAGCCCGCCAGACCAGTGCTGGCACGAGGACAGGGTAAGCCGCATAGCGACCACCGCGTTCCTCCCAACGCACGCCTAAAGCGCCCCCCAGTTGCCACCGATCGCTCCTGCGTCCCTTAAAGACCAACAAACGTACGCTAAGCCTCTCGGGCTCGGTGCGCGAACGCTTAAGCACCGCTGCATTGCAACTCACCTCGAGCAGCATTCCCCAAGTTGAACGCACCACACCACTGGTCAGACCAATGGGCGCCTGCTTTAGGTTGCCTGCGTAGCCAATACCTCCTCCCGCAACAGCCACTAGCCCAACAGCGGCTATGCCAGCCAAAGCGGCCGGAAGCAAGGTGGCTTCTTTTTGGTCTTTTTCGTCATCTTTTTGGCTCTTGCCCTTCGGGATTAGCCCCTGGCCACGACGGCTGTCTGTTTCACGGCCCGGCTGCTGCCCACGTACTTTTTCTCCGCGCACTGCACGGCTTCGCCCAGTGCGCTGCGACCTACCCCGCACAACCGATCTTTTCCCTGCACCTTCCAGCACAACAACTACGATATCACCCTCCCCCACTTCCACAAACGGGGGTTCCGGATAGGTACGCACCGTTGTCCAGGTCGCTTGACCCTTTCCGCTAGCCGAAAAAGACAGCCCTTCAAGCAGCAGCGTGTCGAGCTGGAGGCCTGCTTGCAGCCATGCCTGCAGCGAATCCCGCCCTTGAGCCCCCAACACCTCTTCTACAGAAAAAGCATGCGTGGCCGAGGTAAACACCTCCGGCCAAGGACCAAGCGCTAGACTATCGAACCGCACTGGCCAACACGCAACCGATCGACCCTGTACCGAAAACCCTAAGCACACCTCTAGCCTTTCCAGCCAAATTTCTTCTGGCAGTTGGGCACGCAGCACCCGACGCCCTTTGTAAAGCCCCCATAGACCCGGGTGCCAAGCCAACGAAAACGCAGCGTAAACCGAGTCGCCCCGTACCAGATAACGATAGCCGAGCAGGAGCGTATCTAAAAACGGTAAAACTTCTACCTGACCCCACACGCCAGGATCACGCGCAAAAATCCGCGCTAGCTCGGCTTCTGAAGCTGGCCAGTTTACCACGCGCAACACCCCCTCCTGCGCCGGTTGCGCCTGCCCCACTTGCCCTAAGACAAACAGTAGACTAAAAAAAAGTGCTCGTCTCATTCCTGAGATACTAATGACCACCCCTGTGGACAGTAGCAAGCTGTTCTACCACCTTGCAAACAAGGGCTACAGGCTATACGACAAGTGGCAAAAACAACGCCACACCATCTTACGCTATCGGCTGTAGATAGCGGCGCCCCCAAGCTTCAATGGCCTGCACTACATCCTCCAGCGCTCGACCTGCTTCGGTCAGGCTGTAGCGCGTGCGCGGCGGCATATGCGAAGTCACCTCTTTGGCAAGTACGCCCACCTCCACTAGCCGCTCTAGCCGCTGCGCTAACGTGGCTGAATTACATCCGCCCACCGCCCGTCCTAGCTCGTTAAACCCTAAGGGCCCCTCAAGCAACGCGCGAATGATATGCAACGTCCACTTTTCCTGCAGCAACTCAATGGCCGCATACACCGGACAAAAACCCTCTCCCGTCATAACCTCAGGTTAAGATTTTGTTACACAATTTACAAACTAAAGCACTTGACTTTTTAAAGCAATTAAGCTTTTATTTGTTCAAACAATAAACAAACCCGTAAGTCGCCATGGATACGCTGTTTTGGCTGGGTCGCGTGCTTTTTGGAGGGTACTTTATCCTCATGGGCCTTAACCACTTTATGAAGCTAAGCCAGATGGCCCCGTATGCAGCCTCGAAAAAGGTGCCTGCACCTAAGCTAGCTGTCGTTGTTACCGGGCTGATGTTGCTCTTGGGTGGGCTAGCGGTGCTTACCGGCCTTTATGTTCAGGTGGGGCTCTGGCTGCTTGTGATCTTTCTGGTGGTAGTCACGCCCTGGATGCACAACTTTTGGGCGGTGCAAGATCCCATGCAACGCATGGGTGAGCAGGTGAACTTTTTCAAAAACGTTGGCCTTCTGGGGGCTGTGTTGCTGCTTCTTGCGCTATGGCATTAATCGAAACGTAAAGCTTTATGGAAATGCTTTTGGGGATTACGGGGGCTGGCGGCCATCTGGGTCGTCGGGTAGTGGAAGTGTTGCTAGCATTGGTGCCGGCCCAGCGCATCCGGGCGTTGACGCGCCGGCCAGAAAAGCTTGCCGACTTGGCTGCGCGCGGCGTGTCGGTTGTAGAAGCTGATTTTGCAAAGCCTGAAGCGCTCTCTCGCGCACTAGCGGGTGTTGAACGTCTGTTGCTGATTAGCACCGACGATTTGCGTCCAGGTGCGCGTGTAGCTTTGCACCGGCAGGCTATTGAGGCAGCCCAAAGGGCAGGTGTGCGTTACATCGCCTACACCTCGGCTGTGCGGGCCGATCAGACGCCGGTAGGCTTTATGCGGGATCATGGTGAGACCGAAGCGCTTTTGCGTGAAAGTGGGTTAGCCTGGACGTTTTTGCGCAATAATCTCTATGCCGAGACGCTGCTCATGGTCGCGCCTCAAGCGCTTCAGACAGGCGTGCTGCAGCTTCCAGCAGGCGAAGGTCGGGTAGCGTTCGTTGCCCGTGAAGACTGCGCACGCGTAGCTGCAACCGTCTTGGTAAGCCCAGGCCACGAAGGCCGCATCTACGACGTAACGGGGCCTGAGGCGCTTAGCTATGCCGAAGCCGTTGCTGTGCTTTCGAGGCTAAGTGGTAAGCCGCTGCGCTATGAGGCTGTCACACCAGAAGCCTATCGTCGGGCAATGGCTGCTGCCGGTCTACCCGAAATAGTGATTGAAGCTATGACGTCAATGTACCAGGGCGTAGCGCAGGGGGTGTTTAACCTGGTCACGTCGGTTGTGCAAGAAGTGACGGGACAGCCGCCGCTTACCCTGGAGCAAGCGCTTGAGGCCCATCGGGCCGCGCTTCAGGCTTCTGTTTAAGCTTTTGCCACAAGAAACGTGCATCAGGCCCGACGGTGTGCCCCGTCGGGCTTTTTATCCACGAGGCTATGGAGATTGGCATTTATAGCTTTGGAGAGCGGACGGTTGATCCGGAAACCGGTCAACCCCTCTCAGCGGCGGAACGCATGCGTCGCCTCTTGGAAGAGATCGAACTGGCCGATCAAGTAGGACTGGACGTGTTTGGCGTTGGGGAACATCACCGTCCGGATTATATCGTTTCAGCACCGGCTGTTGTGTTGGCTGCAGCTGCTAGCCGCACGCAACGCATTCGTTTGACCAGTGCGGTCAATGTGTTGAGCTCCGACGATCCCATTCGGGTCTTTCAGCAGTTTGCTACCCTGGATCTGCTCTCCAGTGGACGGGCTGAAATCATGGTGGGTCGCGGATCGTTCATTGAGTCGTTTCCTTTATTTGGCTACGATTTGAGCGACTACGAGGCACTTTTTGAAGAAAAACTCCTGTTGCTGCTCAAGCTACGTGAAGCAGAGCACGTCTTTTGGCCGGGTGGGCGCTTTACCCAACCGATTCCTGGCTTAGGTGTGTACCCGCGTCCGGTGCAACATCCGCTTCCGGTTTGGATTGCTGTAGGCGGTACTCCTGCCTCGGCAGTTCGGGCCGGTAGGTTAGGCTTACCTATGGCACTAGCCATCATTGGCGGCACTCCTGAGCGCTTTGCCCCTTTGGTAGCATTGCACCGGGAAGCTGCACGGCAAGCTGGGCATGCACCGCCACGTTTGAGCATCAATGCCCATGGCTTTTTGGCTCCAACCTCACAAGAAGCCATAGAAACGGCCTTTCCTGCCCACAAACTTCAGATGGATCGTATTGGACGCGAGCGCGGCTGGCCGCCGATGACGCGAGCACAGTTTGAATTTGCTTGCCGTCTACAAGGGGCCTATTTTGTGGGCAGTCCGCAGCAAGTGATCGAAAAAATCTTGTATCAGCATGAGCTTTTTGGGCACGACCGGCTGCTCATTCAGCTTACAGTCGGAACCCTACCCCATCGCAAGGTGCTGCAGGCTATCGAGCTTTTGGGAACGCAGGTAGCACCTGTCGTGCGTCGTGAAATCGCTCGTAGGACGGCACACGCTAGGGTCGATCTCGGTCTTCGCGAAGCGCCAAATTGAGCTTAGGGGCATCGAGTAGGAAGACAGCTACCCGATGATGAGCGCGGTGGTAGATCGTGCCCACGAGATACTGTCCGTTTAGAGAAATGGCGGGCACACCCCAGAGTGCAACGCCGGGACGGGCGAAAGCGCTATGGCCATGGCTGAGCTTATGGAGACCGCTTTCGGGTGTCCAGTAGAACGTCTGCCAGACGCCTTTCTGATCTTGGGCAAGACCTACGATCGTTTCCTCGGCACTGACACGCATGGCTTCGCTTTCCCACCCTCCAAGCGTGCCTAGGTCCTGCATGCCTTGTTCGGCCGTCCAACGAAACGCCCGCTTACGTCCGCGGCTGTCTTGTGCTACACCGACCACAACGGTTCCTTTGGGCGAGACAGCCATCGCTTTGCTCCAGTTGCCCCCAAGCGTGCCTAGGTCTTGCATGCCTTGCTCAGCTGTCCAGCGAAACGCCCTTAGCCGACCATAACGGTCCTCCGCTACCCCAACCACCACCGCACCATCGGCCGAAACCCCAAGCGCTTCACTCTCCAATCCCCCAAGCGTGCCTAGGTCTTGCATGCCTTGCTCAGCTGTCCAGCGAAACGCCCTTGGCCGACCATAGCGGTCCTCCGCTACCCCCACCACCACCGCACCATCGGCCGAAAGCCCTAGCGCTTTGCTACGCAAACCACCCAAGGTACCCAAGTTCTGCACTCCTTCTTGAGCCGTCCAGCGAAACGCACGTGAGCGTCCAGCTTCATCTCGCGCTATGCCTACAATGGTACGGCCATCTACCGAAACGCCGGTAATTTGGTGTACCGATGTGGCTTCCAAGTCTAGCCAATCCAGTGATGGTGTTTGTCCTGCAGCTTCCCCATAAGCTAAAAGCAGCAGTCCTGCCAGCTGAAGGGTAAAATGCCATTTCATGGTCATGCCCTGATGGAGTCGCGCGCGTTGCCACGAGCGTTATGCATAGATGGCTTTGGGAAAGTATCGGCCGTAGGGCCCAAACGTTTAGGTTGGGGTGATCCTTTTTTGGGATGTGTCGTTTGGGGAAAGTGTGTACCTTACGGTTCAACGTTGAAACCCATGCCTATGTCGGAGCAGCGCTACTTGGTGGCCGCTCGTAAATACCGGCCTCAGCTTTTTCGCGAGCTGGTGGCGCAGGAGCATGTTACCGAAACGTTGAAAAATGCGCTTCGGTTGGATCGGATTGGACATGCCTACCTGTTCAGCGGTCCACGGGGTGTAGGCAAAACGACAGCTGCTCGCTTGCTGGCCAAGGCTATCAACTGCCAAACGCCACTAGATCAGCGAGAGGATGGCGCTGAACCTTGTCGTCGGTGCGAGGCCTGCTTGGCGTTTGAGGAAGGGCGGAGCCTGAATGTGCTCGAGATTGATGCGGCTTCCAACAACCGCGTCGAAGACGTACGCGAGCTGCGCGAGACGGTTCGCATTCCCCCCCAGGGGGCGCGCAAGAAGGTTTACATCATCGACGAAGTGCACATGCTTTCCAACGCAGCCTTCAACGCCCTGCTCAAAACGCTTGAAGAGCCGCCACCGCATGTGCTGTTTATTTTTGCCACGACAGAGCCGCACAAGGTGCTGCCCACCATTCTTTCGCGCTGTCAGCGTTTTGACTTTCGGCGCATCCCGGTAGAAAACATTGTGGCGCGTTTGCGCGAAGTCTGCGCTGCCGAAGGAGTTGAGGCCGACGACGAGTCCCTTATGCTGCTGGCCCGCAAAGGCGACGGGGCGCTGCGCGATGCGCTTTCGGCCTTTGACCAGGCTGTTTCGCTGTGTGGTACTAGGCTACGCTATGCCGAACTGGCCCAAGCGCTGGGCGTAGTGGACATCGATTTGTATTTTCAGGTGACTGAGCACGTGCGCACGGGAAATGGGGCTGGCATGTTGCAGCTCGTCGAGCGCGTGGTAGGGGCAGGTTACGACCTACAAGAGTTTGTTATTGGCCTGGCCGAGCATGTGCGCAACCTGCTTGTGGCCCGCACCTTGCCCGACCTTTCGCTCATTGAGGCTGGGGAGGCCACACGCCGGCGTTATGCGCAGGTTGCTGAGGCATTCACCGAAGCCGATCTGTTGCGGATGCTGGGACTGTTAGCTGAAGCTGAAACAGCCCTAAAGCAAAGTGCGCATCCTCGGTTGCGCCTGGAGCTTACGCTACTGCGCTTAGCCAGCTTGCCGCATGCAGTTGACCTGCGGCGCGTTCTGGAGCAGCTGGACCGGCTGGCCCAAAGTGCGCCAGAAGCACCGGCTGCTGCCTCGTCTTCTGCTGCGGCTGATCCTTCTAGAGGGCGCACTGCTGGGCTTTCCCGCCTATCTACGCCTACGGGCTCCACTACCCCACAGCCTGCTGCCCCAGGCAGCAACTTAGGCAGCGGACCGTTTGGGCCGCCTGCACTCCAAGTTCGCCCTTCGGAAAAGCCTGGCGACAGTTTGGCACAGGCAACCCAGAGTGCAGCAGCGCTCATGGTTGCCGAAGCGCCAGAGGCGTCCTTTGAAACCCTTGTTTCTAGATGGGCCGATGTTGTGCAGCAAATAAAGCAGGTACGTATTCATGTGGGGTTGTTGTTGGAAGAATCGCGTCCGCTTCGGCTGATGCACGACACGCTCGAGCTTGCTGTGCCTGGTGAACATGCCGAACGGCTGCTGCGCAACCAGGAAACCTTTTTGATTACACAGCTCCATGCTCATCTTTCAGAGGCCATCTCCATCCGCCGCATTCGTTTTGTCGTCCAAGATCGCTCGGTAGCCGCAACCTCAGCGGCCCTGCCGGAGGAGCCTGAAGATCCTTTGGAGCTTCTAAGGCGTTTGCAGCAACAAGTACCGGCGCTTCAGCAACTCATCGATCGTTTTGGCTGTGAGCCGCTTTGGCAAGGAAACTGAACCCTGCAGCAAGCTAAGCGTTCACTTTTTGCGTACAGGACAAGC